>CAYTWV010000161.1:0-5688 GCA_964442235.1 uncultured Myxococcales bacterium
GTGGGCACCTGTGATACGTCGACCGGGGCATGTTCGAACCCGAACAAAGCAGACACCACTCCGTGCAACGATCAGAACCCACTGACGTCGGGCGACGTGTGTACGGCCGGGGTTTGTGCCGGTGTTGACCCGTGCGTGGGGGTGTTCTGCGCAGCGTTGGACCAGTGCCATGTTGCCGGGACTTGTAACTCCAGCACGGGCCTGTGCTCGAATCCGCCGGCTGCCAATGGGACGGTTTGTGACGATGGGAACGCCGCAACATCGGGCGACAGTTGCCAGAACGGTGTTTGCTCCGGCCTTTCTGCTCCCACGGTCGTTTCCACTTCGCCATCAGACAGCAGCACACCTGTTGCCGGAACCACCATCTCCATCACGTTCTCTAACGAGATGTTGCCGTCATCCTTGACCGGGCAGACCGCGGCGGGTCCGTGCTCGGGTTCCATCCAGATCTCGTTGGACAACTTCGCCTCGTGTATCGCCTTTGCCAGCGCCACGCCGTCCATGAGCGACGGAAATACCGTGGCCACGATGCTGGTGGCGCCCGGACTGTTGGTGAACCGCACCTACAAGATCCAAGTCACCACGGCTGCGATGGACAGCACATTAACCTCGATGACCAGCCCCTTCACGACGCCGAACGGATTCACCACAACCAGCCCCAATCTCTGTGACGGCTCTGTGGTGTTTGCCCAGGTATACGGTGGGGCTGGGGGCTCGGTTACCACGCTTCCCAACGCCGATTACGTGGTGCTTCATAATCGAGGTTCATCCAATGTCTCGCTTGCAGGTTGGTCGGTCCAATACGCCTCGGCCACGGGCACCTCTTGGGCCGCAGTCGCTCTGAGTGGGACCATCCTTCCGGGGCAGTACTACCTGGTGAAAATGTCTACCGCTGGTACTGGCGTTCCTCTGCCCACACCGGACACTTCATCGAACTCAGTGGCCATGTCAGGGACCGCCGGGAAGGTGGCCCTGGTTAGCAGCACCACGGCTCTCACCGGAGCTTGCCCAGTGGGCGGCCCCACGGTGGTGGACTTCGTGGGTTACGGCACCACGGCCAACTGTCGCGAGGGCACGGCCAACACGCCGGCCCCCATTGCCTCCTTGGCACTCTTCCGGAACCAGAACGGCTGCGGCGACATGGGCGAAAACTCAACGGACTTTGTCACCGGTACTCCTGCGCCCATCAACTCGTCTGTGCCACTGGTACACTGCAATTGCCTGGCCAGGAACGAATCCAACGGGGACCTGGAAGTGGATTATTGCAATGTCCAGTTCCCAACCAGCTTGAATCTTGCTGCCGGAAGCAGTTTGGGCACCATTTACGGCCAAATCTGGCAGGCCGGCGTCACCCTTAACGCCGGGGCCGATGGCAGCATTCGGGCGCAGTTTGGCTGGGGCCTACCTGGGAAGAATCCTCAGTATGAATCCTGGAACTGGTCGAACGCCTTGTACAACGCCCAGGCGGGAGAGAACGATGAGTACCTGATCTCCACCGTGAATGCACCTGCGGCTGGTTCGTACCGTTATGTCTTCCGTTTCAGCGTGGACCAGGGTGTGTCGTGGACCGTCTGCGACGTAGATGGTTCAGGCTCTAACGCTGGCCTCTTCTTCGACTTCGCTTCCCAGGCAGTTCTAACCACCTTCTAGTCCTTTCCCACCTCGGGCAAATTGCGGGCCCTCAGCCTGGCCACCTCATTCCCTCTTGCCGCCTCATTCCCTCTTGCCGCCTCATTCCCTCTTACCGGCTCGTCCCCTCTGGCTGGCTCGTCCCCTCTGGCACCACCTCATTCCCTCTGACCCCAACACAAATGTTTTGCCTCGCCAAGGCCTGGCCTGCTAAAGTGCCGGGTGGGTAAGTGGACCCGGTTTTCGGAAACCCGGCATCTTTGGGAGGGATTACACATGTCTAAGTCGCAAGATGTAAAGAAGGACACCAAAAAGGCGCCGCAGAAGACTCAGAAAGAGAAGAAGCAGGCTAAGAAAGAAAAAGAGAAGCTCAAGAAATAGCCACCTGAAATCAAATCCCGAGTCCGGCAAGATTCGTTCGGAAACGGAGTGACGTTCCCACCTGGACCTTCCCAGGATTGTGCCGTTCTATTTGGACCTGGGACGGGTGCATCGTCAGGTGGCTCACTCGTGGCCCAGGACATGACCGCTTTCGGACATCCCCATCGATCCAGGAGTTGACCCATGGCCGGAGCAAGCCTGCTGACGCTGCTTGACGACATCACAAGCGTGCTGGATGACGTTGCCACACTGACCAAAATGGCGGCGAAGAAGACGGCCGGAGTACTTGGCGACGACCTGGCTCTTAACGCACATCAGGTTTCAGAAGTCCAGGCAGAGCGGGAGTTGCCGGTGGTGTGGGCGGTGGCGAAAGGTTCGCTGGTCAACAAGGTCATTCTTGTTCCCGTCGCATTGTTGCTTAGCAGTTTTGCCCCCTGGCTGGTCTCGCCGCTTCTGATGGTGGGTGGGGCATACCTGTGTTTTGAAGGTGCTGAAACCCTCTGGCACTGGATGTTTCCCGGCCCTCGCAAGGACGCCGAGGCCCTCAAGACAGAGTTGACAGAACGTCAGCGCATAACCGGCGCCGTGAGAACGGACTTTATCCTGTCTGCGGAGATTATCATCATCAGCCTTGGGACCGTGGCCGAGTACTCCCTGGGTATCCGCATCGCGGTGATGTGTGCCATCGCCCTGCTCATGACGGTTGGCGTTTATGGTTTGGTGGCGGCCATCGTGAAGTTGGATGACGTCGGCCTGTACCTGACTCGCCGAGCCGCCCGCGGGACATCGGGCAAGCTTTTGGGCACGCTAGGGACACTGCTGGTAATTGGGGCCCCGTATCTCACTCGGTCCCTGAGTGTAATCGGTACCGTAGCCATGTTTATGGTGGGCGGTGGCATCTTGTTGCACGGGGTCCCGCCTGTGGCCCATCTGGCCGAACAGGTTGGCTTGGCTGCTGCTTCCGTACCGATAATTGGCACCCTGCTGGATGCCACGGTACCTACGCTTCTGGGCATGCTGACCGGCGCCTTGGCCGGCTCAACTCTGGTGGCTATTTGGACCGGGATCTTGAGACTGGTCCGACACAAACCGACCTAGATTTTTATACTTAGGACTGTTCCATTTGGAGTTCCGTGTCCGAATCGGCCGGCGAGCGCCCGGCGTGCAAGGCGGGCTGAGGTGCGGCAGCCCCTCGACTTCGCTCGGGCCAGGCGGAGTCGTACGCATCGGTACTTCGAGCACGGCCGCCCTCAGCCCAACGAAGCCCCCCGGGATGCTCGCCGGCCGATTATTTGCACTGGGATGGAGCAGCCACGACACACATCCGTTCCGGCGGTATGGCGACCCCCTTTCGTCGCTGATTGACCCAGTCCCAGGCCAGGGGCATGGCCCCCAGAGCCGTCTCCAGATGGCCCAGTCCAGCGCACTCGATGTGTTCGATTTGGTACCCCTTGTCGCACAAGCGGCCGATGTCGGCCCGTTGCACTGCGGAAATCGAAATTTCGTCCATTTCGCCCGTGATGTACAGGACTGGCGCCTGGCGAGCCAACGGAACCGTGGTGTTGGCCAGACTGTTGGAGTGGAAGTAGCAGTACCATGGCTGCAACTGGTCGAATGTTCCCTGTGCCACAGCATCAATAAGAGCTTGGGAGTATATGTCGCTGATAGCCGTGACCTCTTCTGGCATCTCGGCCTTGGGGCACTGGGTGTCCAGCATATTCGTGATGAACGGTATCGCCAACGGGGCAAGCACTTCCTCCATGCTCTGTGAACCCTGGTACCAATCTCGAGCGGTTGCCAGTGCCATGGCCATGCCCACCCCGCCAATAGAGAGTGTGGTCGCCCCGCTCTCAAGCATGCCCAAAAGGTCCGTAGGCGGAGCGATAGCAACCACCGCCTCAACTTCGGCCTGAGGCAAGTAGACGTCGGCATATCGTTGCGCCCACAGGGCCACGTTGCCTCCCTGGGATCCCCCGGCCAGCGTTACGACGTGGGTGGGAGAGACGGTCAGATCCGAGGCGTCGGAAGACTCCGCAAACGCCCACAGAGCCCTAAGCGAATCCAATGAACCCAAGGCAGCGGGCTCGCCCATCAAATAGGCGTGGTAGTTGGGTGCTTCCTCACCAAAACCGTTTTGACCGATATAGTCTGGGGCCACCACGGCATGCCCCAAGGAGGCGAGCAGGATTGCGGGCATGGCCCACAACAGTCCTCGGCCTGACGGGGCACAAAAGTCCTCCATCCCCGTGGTCTGATGCATCCAGACCACCGAGGGAACAGAGGCCTTTTCCTCCAAGATGGGAAAGGCCATCAGTGCCGTGGCGTCGATTTCAGCGCCCCTATCCTGCGTGGTGTAACGCATTCGATAGACTTGCACATCGTACGTGACCGGCGAAAACGCGGTCACGCCCGCCGCTGCTGCCATCACGTCGATTTTGGCCCGATTGATACTCAAGTCGGGCATGAACTCTACGGCCAGAACCTTCCCCAGTCCATCGGGGGCGATGAAACTGTATTCGGGTCCGCCACATCCTCCCGGTGCCACTTCGGACAGAAGCGGCAAGGGCTGAATATGCGTGTCGCTATCCGGCTGGACATCGGTCTCCGGATTGGTCCCCAAATCGCTTCCTCGCAGGTCAGTGGGGACAACCCCATCCGCAGCGGCCTGGTCCGCCACGTCCAACTGCCCAGGTGTCTCCTTCGAGTCGGCGCCGGCCGAACAGCCAGCCGCCGCAAGAATCCACAGCCCAAACGCCACAGTGGAAATTGCCGAGGTTCCACCTCCGCACCGCTTCTGAAGAAACAGGTTCACGCACAAGCCCAGTCGTTCGCAAGTAGTCATCGTGGTCCAGCTATGGGTAGATTTGCTGGGTCACATTTGCCCGTTTTTTGGGCCGAAGTCAAGAATGGGCTTTCGCCAGAATCTGCTTCCCGAATCGCAACGGGATGGGCCACCAAGTCCGGAAGATGCCCTTAGGGTGCGGAATCTACTGTCCCACCAGGTCCTTGCACTGCTGCTCGCAAGTGGACCAGCTTGTGAACAGGGCGTCGCAGTGAATCCCGCAAGAGCACCCGGTGATGGGTTCACAGCCGCCGTTAACAACGCCGTACCCCATAGAGGTCTGGCAGTCCCCGAAATCCACCCCACTCAGATCCTTGCACTTATGATACGAACACGGCCCCTTCTTCATTACACCCACTTTCTTTGCTGCCGCGGCACAATCACTTGTGTATGTGTGTATATCGCATCCGCATACTGGGAAAAAGACGTCTGCACATTCCGTGGGATAGGGTGTGCAGGTTCCATCGGGCTGTGCCGAACTGCAGACACCCACCGCAAACCGGCAGTACTCGCCCGGGGGACAGGTCTTACCCAGAAGTCCGCCGCACTCTTGGGATGCACACTCTTCGTCGATTTGTCCGTTGCAATTATTATCCAGTTCGTCGCACACCTCGGTGGCGTCAGGGTGCACCACGGAATTGGTGTCGTCACAGTCGCCATCGGTCTGCCCCCAGCCATCCCCGTCCGTATCACTGGTGTCGTCAGGCAGGCACTGACCTGCGCACGTCCCGTCAGGGCAAATATTCTGGCAAAGCAGTCCGGCAGGACCATCGTCGTCGGAACTGCAGTCGCCGGGTACAAACCCGCACATCTCCTCGCACTCGGACTTGCTGGAG
>CAYTWV010000161.1:5698-6924 GCA_964442235.1 uncultured Myxococcales bacterium
GAGAACATCCACGGGCAGTTTTCGCCGCAGGCACAGCCGAAGACCGCCACACAGTCCGTTCCGTTTGAAGCATACCCAAGGATGTTCAGGCAAAGGCCGTAGTTCTGTTTTGCCACGGCCTTGCAGGCCTGGGTCGAGCACTCGCCCTCGTACCACAAGGAGACCGAATTGGCCTCCATTTCACATAGATTTTCGTAAGTGAACTTGTCACAACCACAAACCGACGCATGCAGAGCAGGGCAGGAGAGGGGGACCGTTCTGCACTTGCCCACGGCATCGGGCTGGAAACAACTGTTCGTGGGGTATTTGCAGAATTCGCCAAGGGCGCAGGAACCGCCAGCGATGCCCCCGCAGTCCTTGCCACACCCCTCGTCCACAACGCCATCACAGTTGTTGTCCACGCCATCACAAACCTCTTGTGAGGGCTGGCAGAGTTGATCAAGACATGAGGCAAACGCCTCGGTCGCATCCCAGGCACACGTCATCCACGGTGCAGGCCACCTGGTCGTTGCAAGGGATATCGTCCGCAGCATCCAGCAGGATGCACACCTGCTTGTCACATCGGGCCGTTTTGCATGCAGAAGGCGAAGTACAGTCGGCGTCCTCGATGCACTGCGGCTCGGGGTCCAGGCACACATTGCGCTGCAAATCACATTTGCCCGAAACCGGGCAATGGTCGTCCTGCAGGCAGACCACACACACACCCTGCTGAGTCGCACAGTGCAGTTCACCCGGACACTGCTCGTCACTAGAGCACTTCGGATTGGATTCCTCTGTACTTCCCGAACACCCCCACCCTGCCAGACAGCCACCCACGGCAATCAGGAATCCCATCACCCCAGTTCTCAGTTCCGCCTGACCGGATCGCATCCAAACACCTCCGCAGTCGTGGCCCTGGCCACACAAACGGGGCGCATCCTACCAAAACCGATGCGACATGTCTTCCCGAAGTGAACCTGAATTCCTAAATATGGGCAGGCCGCAGGCTTGGGGGCACCATATTCTGTTGACTCACTGGGCGCTTGCATAGAAACTGCCCCCTGGCAAAGGGCCAAAGGCATTAGGAGTAACCATGGCATTCTTTAGTTTTGGTGAAGAGAACAAAGAATTAGGTTTCAAAACTCTTGATGAACGCGTAATACGAGGCAGCGCTGGACTCATGTTGCTGATTGGGTTCATCGCTTTTGTCAACGGCTTCATCGTCAAAAACTATGCCGTGCTCCCTT
>CAYTWV010000161.1:6934-8714 GCA_964442235.1 uncultured Myxococcales bacterium
GGCTCTTAACTTCTTTATTGGCATATTTATCAATCCAAAGTTTGCACCCACGATGTTCATCTCGAAGCTGCTTGTCCGCAAGCAGACTCCCTTGCCCATCGGGGCCATCCAGAAGCGGTTCGCCTGGTCGCTGGGCCTGGCGATGATGCTTGCCGTGTTTGTGATGTCCTTCCAACTTCTTAACGATGTCACGTGGTTCGAACCCATCTGCATGCTGTGCATCTTCTGCCTGCTGTTCCTGTTCCTGGAGACTGCCTTCGGCATCTGCGTCGGCTGCCAGCTCTACTACCTGGCGATTCGCCTGAAGATTATCAAGAAGCCCGAAGTCACTCCGAACTGCATGGGCGACTCCTGCAAGACGCCCTAGGCATCGCAGCACGAATACGGCATTGCCCAGTGGCAGTTAGTCAAGAAGCTCCTTACGCCACAATCATCTGGAGTCTAACGCACCGGGTTTCCGAAGCGCCCGGGGCCAACAGAACCATGCCGAACTTCAGGTCGAAGGGTTCCTGGACCACTCGGTCGTCCGCACCTTGCCACGGCTCGATACACAGGAATGGGGCCCCGGCATCGGACCAGATTCCAAGGTGGGGGCAGTCCGGAAAGGCTATTTTGACCCCCGTGGCCCCGTCCGGGTCCCAAAGCTCCACAATACGGTCCAGAGCTGCCAACGCCGAGACATCGAAGATGTACGTCCCATGGAGCCCCTCTTCGCTAAACGGGAAACGGCCCTTAGAGTCGAAAGGCGTCGAGTGCCCAGTCAGACGGCATTCCGCGTCGGTCTGCAGTTGCTCAAGGCGACCTTGAGGCAAAAGCAGAATGCAGTCTGCCTTTTTTCCTGCCGCAAACGGGGTGCGAAACCCCGGATGCCAACCAAGCTGGAACGGCATGGAGCGCAAATCCTTGTTCGTAACCGTAATGGCCAGGTCCAAGTTGTCCATAGACACATCATAACAAACATCTAATTCGTATTTCCACGGATACATGCGTAAGGTCTCTTCGTCTGCACAAAGCCGGTAGCAGAGCCTCACCCCGCTATTCGACTCGTGAACTGCCAGTAACTCCAATGTGGAATCCCTCAGGAATCCATGCTGTCCGTGGAAGTGGACGTGCTGGCCCCCCGTGGTTACCGAGCGATTCTGGTGCAGGCCCCCGACGATGGGAAACAGGATGGGGGCGTGCCTGCGCCAGAACCCGTCCATGGGCGGTGAAACCACGCCGTTTCGCCACAAGAATGCTACGGGGGGACGCCCGGGCACCCTCTTTGTCAGTTCGACCAGTTCGGCCCTTTTCCTGGCCACCGAGACTTTCAAACTGGTACCGGCCGTCTCGTCCCCACACTCTACAACGTCCACCCCGGCTTCGAATCGATGTGTAACCTTCATGTTGCCTCAAGACGGATGGCTTCGTTTGCCAAGGCCAGAGCATGGGACCGGCTTAAGGCCCATGTCAAGGAAGGCCCTGGGCCGCCACAGATTCTGAGCCAATTGATTCCGCCGGGCCAACTGCTCTATAGTGTTCTCAAGGTTCGCAGCGACTGACTCGGAATCCTGGATTCGGCTCCAATGCAGACGTGCGGCCTGAAATATCCAGTGGGGTGCAGCGCATGAAAACGACACAGGTTGTTTTGGCGATGGGGTGGGTTGCTGGTTTGGCCTTGTCGGGCTGTTTCAGTCTGAGGGACGGCAACAACGGAATTACTCCCCCCGACGGCACCGAGATGGACAAGGCGACCGGCCTGATATCGGCAGAATCCGGCGGGACCGTGGCCCTGGCCGAC
>CAYTWV010000162.1:0-3474 GCA_964442235.1 uncultured Myxococcales bacterium
CTGACAGGTCCCCGTCGAACAAACCCAGGCACCATTACACAGGTTGCCGTCGTTGGGGCAGTCGGCAGCGGTCACACAGTTGCAACCCGGCGCCGAAGTGGCTCCCGGTTGACAGGTTCCGCCAGCACACACGTCACCCAACGTACACACGTTGCCGTCGTCACACGCCACGGTGTTAGGCTGATTGACGCAGCCCGAGCCGGCCACACAAAGGTCGTCAGTACACGGATTGTTGTCGTTGCACATGCCAACGATGGGCGTGTGCGTGACCTGGTCAAGGCCCTCGTCGCAAGCGTCCACGGTGCAGGAGGCCCCATCAGAAATGACCGGGGGTACCCCTTCCTGACAGCCATTGTTCAAATGGCAATACTCGAGGCCATTGCAGAACGAACCGTCGCTGCAAAGCGAGTCGTCGGGCACATAGACCACAACCTTCTCGGCTTCGTTGCACACTTCCCGCGTACAAGCGACGCCATCATCCAACGTCGGTGGCAGGCCGGCGACGCAGCCAACCTGGTCATCGCAAACTTCCGTTCCATTGCAGAAAACCGAGTCGCTGCACCGATTGTCCAGCATGACGTGGACCACGTTTCGGATCTCGTCATCGCAAACATCCAGCGTGCAATCGATGCCATCCTCGACGTCCACGGGGGCACCCGAAGCGCATCCTATCCCCACCACGCAGGTCTCTTCGCCATCGCAGTAAGAGTAGTTGTCGCAAGCAGCGTCCATGGGAGTGTGCACGATCATATCGAAGTTTTCGTCGCACAAGTCCGCAGTGCACGGGATGTAATCCGTGTACACCGGCGGTGCGCCCTGGACACACCCGAACGATGTTTCGCAGGTCTCAACGCCGTTGCAGAACAGCGTGTCGTCGCATTCCAAATCGCTGCGATAGCAGGCCCGAGCCCCGCCGGACGCTTTGCAGGTATCCACGGTGCAGGCGTCGCCATCCTCGCAGTCTTGATCCGTATCGCACTCGACCACAGTCAAGAACAGGACCCAACTGATCACCTGTCCCTGATCTCCAGGACTGGTATCTTGAATGTCCAACCGCCAATCGCCAAACGTCATCAATCCATCAAAGAGGCTCATCTTGCCCGGGGCAACCACGGGGTCAATGTCATAGACCCGGAACAGGTCGTCGGCGGCGGCGCCGGTCTTATTGTGCAGATAGACCTCTCGGCTTCCCTTGCTGAAGCGCACGAACAAGTCTCCCATAGAGGGGTGCTTGATCATGACCTTTACAAACACGTCTTTGACGATGACCTGGCTGGTCAAGTTGACAATGGAACTGATGCCGCCGCTTTCGCCATCGGGGATGGCGATGGGGAACGAGTCCGACGTCATAAACGGCAGGCCCGGGACCGGCTCACACTGGCCCGAGACCGAATTGCAATAGTCGTACAACCCACACTCTTTGTGACTGGTGCAGACGCCGGCGCAGTGTTCGGGGTAGGTCGCCACACACTGACCGGAGATCGGTTCACACGAGTCCAGGGTGCACAAGTTGCCGTCGTTACAGAATACGGGCATGTGCTGGCAGCCCGTGACCGGGTTGCAGGAGTCGGCGGTGCACAAGTTGGGATTGGGGCCCGAATAGTCGGTGCAATCTCTTTGAAGATGCAGGCACCACCCAAGGTAGCACGAGTCTTCGGTGCACGCATCGGCGTCATTACACTGGGCATTCATCGTACAAGTCTGGGTATTGGCAAACAGCGACCACGAGACCAGTGCCCCGCCATCGAAACCAGGCGTCACATCTTCCACCTTCAGCGTCCAGTCCCCTGCCAGCGCAGTTCCCACAAACGCTGCCATGGTCCCGGGCCCACTGGGCGCCAGGCCAAACGACCAGGTCGCATCGACGTTAATTTGGTCATCGCTTGGCGCTGCCTGCTTCAGCACAACGGACTTGCCCGCATGCTCCAGAGTCAGCTTGAGGTCGCCACGATAGCCATGTTGGATGCGCACCTTCACATGCAGGCTTTGCACGGTCCCCAAAGTTGCCAGGGACAGGGTGCTGCCAAACGACGTGGTTCCGGGGCCAATGTCGATGGACTTGGGCACGTCGGTAGCCTGAATGCGATCGCCGGGAATTCGCTCACAAATGCCGGTAGCCGCCACGCAGGCAAACAGGGCGGAACACTCCGCATCGGTTTCACATTCGGTACAGCCCACAATGGGTGTGTGGAGACACGCCCCATCCACGCAGGTATCTGTGGTGCACGGATGGGTGTCGTTGCAGTAGGAGTCCCCAAGGCAAGCAGGCAATCCGTTGAGCAGGTAGTCCAGATAACGGCCCATCAGCTCGTTTCGCTGGGCGCCCGCCGGCAACGCAGCGAAGGGAACGCTGGTTGCGAGGGTACGATAGAGCAGCGCCCCATCTTCGTACACCACGGCTGTGGACCAGCCCTGTGACTCGCTGGTCCCAACGGGCAGCGCGTCCCCAATTCGCTTGATTCCATCCAGGAAGTTATTGACCGTAAACAGGTTGGACAGCGTAAGGTCCAGCCCGAAGCAGAAATGGCGGCCCAACTGTTTGCCCGTGGTGTTCTGGGGGCCGTCGGCCACCCCTTCCACCGAGAAATACGAGTGCAGCACGGTCTGCGGGTCTTTGACCCAGAAATCGCCGCCTTCAAGATATAGCCGTCCCCCGGCCCCCAAGTAACCCGCAAGTTTCAGGGCCTCGGGCGGGCTCATCTCGTGCTTGCGCCCGTAAATGCCCATCAACGCAATCACGCCATCAAAACGGGTCAAATTGGGCACAGAGAGCAGGTCGTCGGTGACTTGAGCACTCCGCCCCGAAGCTTCCACGGCAGCAACAATCGCATCCTGGTGCGAAACAGAGACCTCCGACGGGCTCCATACCAGCCAGCCACCGTCCATGAACACAACGCCCTTAACCACAGCCCGGTCTATGAGGCAACCATCGGTCACCCGCACCACCACTTCGAAGGGCCCCGCATCCTGGGGTCCGCTTGGTTTCAGGCTCAGGAAACCCCAGTGGGCCCCCATTCCGTACGAATAGCCTTGCTGGCCAATGCTTGCAAAAGTGGGACCCTGCTCGATCTGGATGGACAGATTGGTGGCCGAATCGGCGTCCACCGCCAGGAACCGGGCCGTGGGACGGTCGGTCCAATGCATCGTGATGTCGCCCGGAATCTCCGTAAACGTCGGAGTGCTGCCCGGGCACACTCGGAAGGTATCCACCCCGTAGGAACTGACGTTGTACGTAGAACTGCTGCCCACACCCAGGCCAAATCGCACGCCGTCGTTCAAAAATGCCGGGGGCACCGGATAGCTGAACAACTGAGCGTCGATGGACTGGCTGGTGCTCTCCACCCAAATGGGGGTGGCCGAGTTGAAATCGGCGTCACCACTGATCAGGAGCGACAGGTCCGTCGTCCCCACATAGGGCTCGAAGGCCATCTCAAACTGCACCGTTACGGCGGGATGTCCCCCCATGGAAAGCCA
>CAYTWV010000162.1:3484-8712 GCA_964442235.1 uncultured Myxococcales bacterium
GTGAGACCAGCAGGCTGTTCACATTGTCCGTCTCCGGCAACCAGCCAAAACTCATATAGGTGTCGGGACCCAATTCGCCGCTGGTGGAACATTTCCAGTTGGATGCGGCGGGATTGCCCAGGTCCGACACACTCCAACCGGCCGAAGCGGGTGTTGTGCACGAAGCAAAGGGCTGGTGGTAGGGAATCGGCGCAAAACAGGGAGAGACCGTCTGTGAGGTGCAGAGACCGGCCACACATTTCTCCAGCGTGCAGGCATTTCCGTCGTCTCCGCAGTCGGAATCCACCTGGCAGCAGGCCGCCGGAAGTCCGGCGCTGGCGGGTGCCTGGGCCGCCGGAATATTCCGGCATTTCCCGTAAACGCACGTATCCCAAGTACAGGGGTTGTTGTCATTACAAAGCACACCGGCATTGGCCGTCGTGCAGCAATTCTGAATGTCGGTATTATAGCATCGATAGTCCATGCATATATCATTCGTGCATGTCTTACCATCATAGCAATCCTGAGTAGAGACGCAGCACCCCAGGCTGGGATCGAAGGTGTTCAAGACAAATACGCACTGGTGAGTCGTGTCGCTGCAATCCCCAATCAGGCAGGCGTTGCCGGTATCGCAGTCGGCGTCGGTGGTGCAGCAGCCGGATATCTGGACGAATCGGCACTGCTTGTCCACGCAAAGGTCCTGGGTGCAGTCGTTGCCATCCTGGCAATCCGAGTCCTTGGTGCAGCAGTAGGGAACCTCGGTGAAGACACAGGTCCGTGTCTGGTCGTTGCACGAGTCGTTGGTGCAGGACTCATTGTCATCACAATCGCTGTTCATCAGGCAGCAACCGGGGATAACGGTGTGAGAGCACTTGCCCGTGGCAAGTTCACAACTATCCAGTGTGCAGAGATTCTGGTCGTTGCACGCCGAGTTGTTTGCGTCGCAGAAGACGGGGTCATCGAGGTGTTGGCATCCGCAACCCGAGCAAGAATCGATGGTCAGCGGGTTGCCGTCGTCACAATCCAGGGCCGAGAAGCAGCACAGCTCGTTCAGAAGGACATGTTTGCAGGACTTGTCTTCCTGGCACAGGTCAAAGGTGCAACTGCATGCGTCAACGCAGTCCGTGTCATTGTTGCAGCAGTTGGGCTTTTTGGGGTCGGGCCCGTGGCGGCAAGCATGATTGACACAGACATCCAGGTTGCAGAAGTTGCCGTCTTCACAATCCGTGTCGGTATTGCAGCAACTGGCAATGACGGGGAACGTGCAGGTACCCGTGGCCCCGCTGAGACTACACAAGTCGGCGGTGCAGACGTTTCCATCTTCGCAGTTGTCCGAGGTGGTGCAGCAGCCGGCGATAATCGGGTGGATGCAGCTATTGTCCTGGCACAGGTCCTGGGTGCACAGGTTGGTATCGGGCAGACACGGGAATGCCCCGGTGTTGTCGCAATAGTCGGGCTTCAACATGTTCTCGCACTGGAAATCCTGGCACCAATCCAGTGTGGATGGATTCGAATCGTCGCAGTCTGCGGTCACCAGGCAGCAGGAAGGGTTGGCCCCATCCACGTTGTTGACGCACTGGTTGTTGACACATTGGTCGGTGGTACAGGTGTTGCCGTCGACGCACTGGGCTACGGTATCGCAGCAGTTGTCCACCAGGTTGTTGGGACCGTGGCGGCAGCCGTGTTTTACACACACATCCACGGTGCAGAAAAGGCCGTCGTCACAAGCTGGGTCGCCCTCGCCCTCGCAACATTTGGGGTCGGCGCTGGGCACATGAAGGCACGAGTTGCTCGAAAGCGAACATAGGTCCGTGGTGCAGTAGAGCCCATCGTCGCAATCGCCGTTGGTTATGCAGCATTCGGGCGTCTTGACGTGACTGCACAAGCCCCCGGAACAGCTATCCGCGGTGCATAAATTGTCGTCGTTACACTCCAGGTCGGTGGTGCACTCCGAACACTTGCTGTCCAGGCACATCCACCCAGGCTGACATTCCCACGAAGAAACGCAGCACCCGGACTGAGCGAAGGAGGCGTAACGACACTGGAACTGCCCGTTGCCAATAAACACGCAAGACTGGATAGAGCAGGGATTGCCGTCATCACAGGCGGCGTCGTCGTAGTTGGTGCAGGACTTCTGAATGCGCAGTTCCAGGGTGGCCCGGGACGAGGCATTCATCAACGGCACCATGCCGGCGCCCAAATCTTCGTGCAATACGATGGAGACTCGATGAGCGCCAAACGGCACGTCGTCCAGCGTCACCGTGGTGCCCAATGTCACGTTCTTCTGGAACACGTCATCCAGATATACTTTTGCACTGTGGTTTACGTCAGGCCAGAAGAAGTTCGTGATTTTGAATGTGACCACTACCGGCGTAACCGGAATCTGCATCGGGATGTAGTTGTAAAGCGGTGGGTCCAGGATCGTGACGGTGGGTTCCGTGCTGGCAGCAAGCGTCTCGCTTGCCTGCCGCAACTCGGGCAATTCCGCAGCAGAATCCACCACCTCGGCCTCTGCAGCCCCGCTGCTTTGAGGTGCAGGCGTACAACCGACCATCCCCAAGACCACGGCCCCAACCCATAACGCCGGCAAGAACCAGCGCCCACTGGGGAATGCGGCTCCGAGCGCGGAGTGGTGTTTCGCACGCGCGCTAAAAAAACCGTCGGCGGGTTGACCAAGTGGATTCGGTCTCATAGGAACCTCCCGTGAAGGGAATCGTGGTGTCGGCGAGTCTGCAAACGCCACGTGGATCATTCAATGCCAGGTGCAGGGCAAAGGGCACGGCTTCACGCCCGAGCGCGAGCGTACCATATACCCGCCTTGCCACCAACGCAAAAAGCCCGGAGGTGCCGATAGAAACGGCCTCTCGAGCACCCATCCATCCGCCTTGAGATAGATACCGGTGCATCCCAAGTCGAACAGGCGGTCTTACGAAGGAGACGTAAGACCGCAAGCGCTCTGCAAACATCGTGCCGCACACGTGTGCGGGCCAGGTAGGCTGCCGGGTAGGGATCGGCGACGGCGACGGCGACGGCAACTGCGACGAAGAGCACACAGGGCAACGTTTTGGCAGGCATCGACCCGCCTGGACAAATGGCCCAGCCAAATGCCCCTTTGGGTCAACCAACCCTGCGTACCAGGAAAAGTTTTCGTAATGCTAACCGGCTTTCATATGCCGCGGGTCAAGACGTCAGCATGCGGTGATAACATCGTGCGGTGCAACCCGCCGATTCATCCCACAAGTGCATGGAATTCCCTTGGCAGCGGGACCACTGCCGACACGTTGTGCACAATCCGGTACGCATCCAGCGGCGGTCGATGAATGGACCAAACCGCTCCCTCCAAACCTTGCCAAGGTCGTCGGTGCGGACGTTGCCCTGAACCAGCGTGCGAGGAATATTCGGACAGGCCGAAATCGAGCCATCGGAAAGCACCGAAGCGATGCAGATTCCGGCCCGGCAAAAGTAGGGTTCGTCACGTACGGCAGCGTCCACTTTGGCGGGCAAAAACGCCTCACAACTGAACGCCACCTCGGGCAGTTCCGGACGCGTTCTGGCTTGGGCTATCCACTCTAACAACTGGCGGGACTGAGCCTCGGGAAGAAGCAATTCGGGGTGAGATTTGGCACGTCCTCGGGGAAACGTCGAAAAGATGCGCCACCGCTTCACTCCGTTCTGGGCAAGCACCCGTCGCAACTGATCCAGTTCGCCAATGTTCCGTTGATTGACGACCGTTACGACATCCACCAGGGGCAGGCTTGAGGCCGTTGCAAGTTTGATGGAAGCAAGCGCCCGTGAATACGAGTCCCCCTTGCCCCGAAGCCAGTTGTGACTGCCTTCCAACCCGTCCAAACTTAGGGTTAGACTGACCAGGCCATCTGTTTGAAAGTGTAGCAACTCTTCTGCAGTTAACGTATACCCATTGGTGACCATTCCCCAACGCAGTCCCGATTGCCCCAACGCTTTTGAGATGCGGTGGAATTGGGGATGGCACAATGGCTCTCCTCCCGAGATCACGGGCATCAGCCCCTTGCCTGGGAACATCACGGGAAGCCCACGAATCAGGTGTACCCATTCTTCCAGACTCAACTCGTCGTCGCCGGCCTTCTTTCCGCAGTCGCTGCCGCAGTGCAGGCACTCCAAATTGCATCGCTGAGTGACTTCCAAAAACAAGTATCTAAGCGGCCTGACTTGAGTCTCCAGGTATCGATACAGGGGATGCAGAAGACGGCGAAGGCGGGCAGAGCGTTCAGGCAACCGTTTACTCCGAAAGCGTCATTTCGACGGTCATCTTAGGACAGTTACACCAGTTTAATACTTGTGACACATATTTGCCACCGGTCAGCGCCCCATCCACGTCATCGAAGGCGAACGCCGTACAGAGGCCTTCGTCCGGAAGAATCAGCGAGAACTCGCCGTTTTCATCGGTAAAAGTAAAGGGCTTGTCAGCAGCCTGAGTCATACAGCCCACCCGAATCCCCGGGATGCCCTGTTTTGTCACAGCATCCACGACCCGGCCATTGCGGACCACCTCGGTCTGCCCATCGTCCACCAGTTCACTGTTACGGGGATACGTAGTATCCATGGGGTAATACTGGGGACCATAACAGGCCGCCAGAAACACCGGCGAGATCGCGGTAACTACCCGTAACGCCCCTTCACAAATTCGCTTCCACATGGGCACTCCGATGCTGAAGACCCGTCAGGTTTACCACAGAAGCCATCGGGTGGCAAGAATGGGTCGGGGTTGTCGGACTTGTCGGACCCGTCGGACTTCGCCCATCATCCATCATCCATCACCCATCTGCGCCAGCGCGGCCCATCCCCAAGACCCCGGTGCTCTGCTGCGGGCCCGCTCAGTTGTTGGCGCTTCAGTTGTTGGCGTTATGGATCTTGCCGGGGTTCAGTTCGGGACAAAGGGTCTGCAAAAGGACACCCAGGTGTTTCAGCATGGCGGATTGGTCGGACAGCGGCAAAGTGCCCAGGCGTTCCAGCAGAGCCTGGCGCTGGACGTGGCGATAGTTGGAAAGGGCCTGGCGGCCCTCGTCGGTCAGGACATAGGTGGATTTGCGTCGGTCTGTTTCGGCTTTGCGGGCCACCCATCCGCGCTGGGCCAGCCGATCCACCAGTTCACTGACGGAGCTTTGAGCGCGGCCCAAAAGTGTACAGAGGCGACCGTTGTTCAGCCTTCCCTGGGCATCCAGGCACTCCAGCAGTTGGCGCTGGGCCTCGGAGATACCCACAACCAGTTC
>CAYTWV010000163.1:0-8696 GCA_964442235.1 uncultured Myxococcales bacterium
TGGGCAATCCCATCCGAGCGCTGGGGTTGATGCAGCCGTTATCGGAGGAATTTGAGTCCGATGAAGAGGTGCAGGCACGTTATGAAGCGCTGCTTCAGGAAACCGATCGGGTAGAGGACCTTGAAATCCACTTGCGGCGGCGATTGGCGTCGGGCCTGGACTCCATGGTGGAACCCGAATTGAGGGTTCGTCTGGCCACTCTTCTGTTGACCCGTACGGACCGGCAGGAAGAGGGCATCGAGGAGGCTGTGCAGGCGCTTGTCCAGCACGGGGCCATTCCGTCGATTTTGGCGGTACTCGAGCAGGTGCTGTCTGAGAAGTCCCATTCAGAAGAGATCCAGTTACGCGTCGCCGAGGCCGTTGAAGAGTTTGTTCCCGAGGCCGAGGATGCGGAACTGCTGTTGAGTGCGCTGCAAATTCGGGCCTCGCTTGACACGGACGAGACCGTGCGATGGGAGTCACACCGCAAAGTCGCCCGCATCCTGGAGGATCGGCAGGAGTGGCTGCAGGCTCTGGAGCATCTGGCCGATGCGTTGGTTGCCAGACCCAGCGAAGCCTTGGTCCTGGATCAGATTCGGGCTCTGGTAGAGGAGCATGGTCTGACCCTGCCATGGATGGAACGGCTGGAACGGATGTTGGCCGGAGACCTCGATACCGAAGTCAGAATCGAGTGGCTTTTGGAGAGCGGCGGACTTTACGAAAGAGAGGGGCGTCTGGCGGATGCAACGATTCGTTGGAAGTTGGTTCTTGAACTGGATGGGCAGAATCTGGCGGCCTTGGACAAACTGCTGATGGCCAATGAAGGGGGCGCCAATGCCCTGGAGATGGCGTCCGTTCTGGAGGCCCGGATCTCGCTTGAGCCTGACGCCAACAACCGGGCCCGGCTGACCACAAAACTCGCCCATGTGTACGAGGGGATAGAAGGCAAAGAAGCCGAGGCGCGGCTCTGGTGGGAAGAACTGTTGATGGAGCCGGTAGCCAGGCAGGAAGCCATCGATGCCTTGATCTCCATATACAGGAAGGAGGGCGAGTGGTCGGGGCTTCGAGAACTGCTCTCCGAGGCATTGCGTCGTGGGGAAGGCGGAGAACGACGCCTGGTCTGGCTGCGCATCGTGGCGGGGTTGACCGAGGAACACCTTGAGGACCCGGCCGGAGCGCTGGAGTGGTACCATTTGTTGGCCCTAGAAGATGGGGAAACCGTAGATGGCTGGGAGGGGCTTCGGCGTTGTGCGGCCCTGGCCGAAGACCATGAGAAGCAGGCAGAAGCGGACGAAGAGCTGGTAGCGCTGGTGGACGAAGAGCGCCAGTTGGAGCTTCGCCAGGAGTTGGCCGGGCTGTATCTGGACAGGCTTGGCAAGAAGCAGGAGGGGCAAGTCCACCTTCAGATTCTGCTCTCTATGCGACCGGTGGTGCCCGAAGTGGTCGAGATGGCCTTCAGTTGGGTGGAAGATCCGGATATTGGCATGGAATTGAGTCTGATGCTGGAGCCCGTTTTCGAAGAAGCGGAAGAGTGGGACCGGCTGGAGACGTTGTACGAGCGCCAGTTGGCGCATCTGGCCTCGTTCGAGGAGAAGATTCCGATTCTGGTGAAAGCGGCGGAGATGATCGCCGACGTGCAAGGGGACCTTGAGAAGGCTTCCGAGAAGTTGGGGGAACTTCTGAAGGAGTCTCCCGGCAATGAGGTGGTCTTGGAGAGATTGGCGGCTCTATCCGAGAGGATGGGGGACATTCGCCCCTATCTGCTGCGGTTGCAGGATGCCACGGAGACGGCGGAGACTTCCGAAGTATTGGTGAACCTATGCAAACGCATCGCTGCGATCTACGCCGAGAAACTGGACGACCCGGACAGTGCGTCGAGCTGGTATCGTCGGGTATTGGAAGAGTCTCCGACCAATACGGAAGCGGTGTCGGCGTTAGAGGCACTGTACCAGAAGGCGGGCATGAGCGACGAATTGGCGTCGTTCTACGAGCAGTTGCTGTTTGACCGCGAGGGCGAGGAGCGAATCCCATACCTGCTGAAGCTTGGATTCCTGAAAGAGGCAGCGCTTTCGGACGGGGAAGGGGCTTTGGATTGTTACAAAGAAGTGATGGGTCTGGTGCCCGAGCACCCTGCGGCGTTGAACCGAATCGAGGGGTTGTTGGAGCATCCGAAGTTGAGTTTGGCGGCAGTGGAGATTCTGGAACCCATATACCGGACCAAGGGTTGGGATGAGCGGCTGGCCAAATTGCTGTTGGTTAAGGCCGGGGAAGTGGAAGGCCACATGGACCGGGCTCAGGTACTTGCCGAGGCGGGCGCCAAGTTGGCGACGCTTCCGGGCCGAGCCAACGAGGCCTTTGACGCGTATCTGGAAGCCATCAAGGAGCGGTCGTTTAATCCGACGGACGTTCTGACGCCCGCCGAACAACTGGCCGAGTCGCTGGGGGCGTGGGACGAACTGGTTTCGGTCCTTGAAGAGGTCATTGAGGAGGGCTTGCAGCCCGAACTACGAGTGGAGTTGCTGCGTCGAGTAGCGCTGATCTACCTGGACAAGTTGAACGTTCCGGCCAAGGCCGAGCGTCACCTGAAGGCGGTACTGGAGGGCGATCCGGATAACCGGTTTGCGCTCAACATGCTGCTGATGATTCTGGAGCGAGCGAACAAGCCTTTGGAGAGAGCGGACGTCCTGGATCAGTTGGGGGATTTGGCGCTGGAGCCGGCCGAAAAACGAGCGCGGTATGCCGAAGCGGCCGAATTGGCAACCAACGAAGGCCAGCCGGCCCGGGCAGCGGCTTTGCTGCTCAAGGCGCTTCGAGTCTCCGTGACTGACCTGGGGCTGATGGAGAAACTGGCGGCCCTCTACCGACTGTTGGAGTCTTGGGATGAACTGGTGGACTTGCTTGAACGTCAGGCAGCTCTGCAGGATCCCAGCGAGGCCGTGTCTACGCTGCTGGAAGCGGCACACGTAGCCGCTGGCGTCTTACAGGCACCGGCGCGGGCGGCCGCCATTGCGCAGATGGTCCTGGCCAAGGAACCGGAGAACATCGAGGCCCTGCTGGTCAAGCGAGAGGCTCTGGAAGTTCAAGAGAACCCGCGGGAATTGATGCAGGTTTTGCAGCGACTGGCCAACCTGATGACCGGTGACGAATTGTTGAACTTGCTTTGGGACATGCATTCCCTTGCGTTGAAGCAGGGTGAGGAGGATCAGGCGGCCAAGTTGCTGGCCCGGGTAATGTCTGTGGATCCAGCCAGCGAGCGGGGTCTGGAAGCGCAGATCGACCAGTTCCGGCGTAAAGGAGAGAGCGCCCGCCTGGTAGATGCCTTGTTGAGCCGAGCGGGGTCGCAAACAAATCCCCAGAAGAGCCTGACCATGCAGTTGGAAGCTGTGGAAATCCTCGCAGCGGATCTTGGCGATTTGGAGCGGGCGACGGACCTTCTGGGCCGCATTTTGGATCAGTGCCCGGATTGCGAAGAAGCGCTTTCGAAACAGGCCGACCTGCTTCTGCGTCAGAAGCGCTATTCTGAGGCCGTAGAGATACTGGTGATGTTGGGGCAAACGGCCAAATCGGGTGATACCCGCATGAGCGTGCTAAAGCGAGCAGCACTGCTGGCAATGCAAAAAATGGGTGACGCAAAGAGAGCGGAACAATTGGCCCGCGAGGCACTGAATGCAGGTCCACCGGATCCGGAACTTTTGGAGTTGCTCTCCTCGGTCCTTGAAGCCGATGGCCGACATCACGACTTGGTAGCCCTACTGGAAACTCGATTGGCCAGCGCCCAAGAGCCTGGCGCAAGACATGCGCTGAACAAAAGACTGGGGTATCTCTATCGGGATCGGCTGGGCCAGGAAGCCAAGGCGGTTGTTTGCCTGGAAGCGGCCCTGGCGCAACAGGATGACCCTGAAATCGTGGACGAGCTTATTAAGACGTATCGCGCGCAAGGCCTGGCGGACCGTCTGGTTGACATGCTGGAAAAGAAGGCATCTGGGCTGGCGCAGAGAAGGCAAATGAAAGAGGTCCCCCAGATTCTGTTTGAAACGGGAGGCCTGTGGGAGCAACTGGGCCAACATGCCAAGGCCGTGGATGCCTTTGAACGGTGCGTGCAGGCAGACGGTTCCTTCCTGCTGGGTGTGTATCGATTGTCTGTGCTGCTTGCGAGAGAGGATGACCGCAAGGCTGACGCCTTGGGGTATTTGCAGACGGTTCTGTTGCGGATCAATGAACTGCCCACGCAGGAGGACAAGGTCAATGTGTATCTGATGCTTGCCATGCTGTTCCTGGAGAAGGGCGAACCCAGGCGCGCAAAGACCTATGTGACCCGGTTATTGGCCTTGGACAAAGATCACGAAGACGGCAAAGCCTTGCTGCAGCACCTGAGCCAAGTGTGACAAAGGTGTGACAAAGGTGTGACAGAGGTGTGACACCCAGGGTTTCGGTGCACATCTCGAGCCGCAGTCCTTCCCCGAATGAACCCATCGCTCAATACCCGTTACCGGAACAAGCAACGTGGCTCTGCCGTAGACGATTGTGCCCCTGGACGCCGCAGACGACTTCGTGGGAACGAGCCGCCAGCGGGGTTATCCCGAGTTCTATTTCAGACGTAGCGCTCCCTTGTTGAAACGGAAGCGCGAGGGGGAAAAAGAGATGGGGTGGTGATGGAGACCAAGAACAAGGTTGCGGTGGGTTTGTTCGAGCGCTTCCAGCCACCCCTCGTGGGCCTAACTAGCAATGGTCGTGCCAGTTTGCGGACTCACGGCCCAAACGGCCCTGTTTTGTTTGGTTGCCGAAGAGGCGTTTTCTGTTAGGCTTGGCTGTCTGGGTTTGAGGGAGGGAGTCGTGCAAACAGCATTCGCCATGTTCTACCTCGTCATGAGTGCGACGGTGCCGGCTCCGCAAAGCGCTTGTGCGGCCCCGGGTACCGACATGGGCGCCTGTAAGGTGCTTTGGGGACACTCGGCACAGCAAGCCCCTGCGCCCGCAGGCGCTACCACCATCAAAGACCAGAGCGACCTCCGGGTTGTAGCAGTGGGTCCCAAGGGGTTGGTGCTTACGGCCAAACTTACAGCCCCGGACTCGTTGGTAGCGGAACTCCAGGATGCCCGCGGTCAGGTCACTCAGCGTTTGGCGCTAACCACCCCATGGGCCACGGCTGGCAAAGACCTGCCGCAATTGGCTGAAGTGTCCGACTTCATGAAGAAGTACGACCTGACGGCGGTGGTGCCCGGGGAAGTGGACCCCACAGGCAGTTTCCTGGTTCAAATCGAGTTTGGCGACAAGGCGACCGAGGCGGTCCTGGTTGGAGAGAAGGTTCGTACGTCGCTTTCCAAGTGGCCCGGGACCAGTATTGTGGTGCGCGTGGCGTGGTCGCCGGCCGGGGACTACGGCTTTTTGGCCGGTCATGTGCAGGGACGCTCCTTTCTGGTTCCCTTTTCAGTTCCAGCTCAGGACAGGGCTAAGCTTGGGGGCAAGAAACTGGAGGAGTTATTGCTGGCGCAGGCGACCCATCATCTGGGACACCGACGCAACCTGAGGGCCGCAAGACTGGCAGAAAAAGCGCTTGCCGTGAAAGAGAGCGTGGCAGGTCTATACGTCCAATGTGTGGCCAACGCCTGGCTGCGGCGGTATGACGAGAGTGCCAAGGCACTTGTGGCACTTCGTCAAAAGACCACCGAGGGGGCGAAAGAGGCCTTGGCCAAGGCCTGGGCCGTGAGTGTGGTGCGAGAGTCATATTTTCGAACGCTGGACTTCTCTGCCGAAGGGTACACCTATAAGGCTTCCAAGGGATTCGAGGGGACCAGCGTCTGGGTGAAGATCAAGGACGCTGGAGGCACCACGTTGGGCATCTTCAAGCCCACCAATGGGAACACGTACCACCGTGGCGAAATCTTCACCTATCAGATGGCGAAGCTGCTGGGAACCCAAGATTTGTATCCTGTGAATATTCTGCTGGAGCTGGACAAGAATGGTTGCCAGAAGTTCATTGATGCCCTTGCATCTGTGAAATACAAGGGGATGAAGGAGCGCAACCGCAAGAAGTTGATGGAGGTCTGCAAAAAGCAGGGTTCGTTGGAGTGTACGTTTAAGGAGTGGGTCCAGGGCTTTGTGTTTCTTGGGATGATTGGCACCCAGGAGAAGCTGAAATCCACCAGCATCTATCGGCTTTTGGACAAGAAGGCCCCGTATCCGGACCGTGAGAAGATGATCAAGGTGAAGCAGATCACGGGCCTGTACAAGCCCGATGAGTGTAAAGAGGCCACCTATTTCGGACGGCTGAACGAGCGCAGGCTGGCTCAGGATTTAAGCGACATCTTGGTCATGGATGCTCTGAATGCAAACGAGGACCGATTTCCCGGGGCGAACCTCGAGTTCAAGGCGTTGTCGGGCGTTCGGGAGATCAAGAAATGCATGTTTGATTTCGGAGAATCCAGGCTCTTTTCCTTGGACAATGGGGCCACGTTCAAGGGTTCCGGATCCAACGCACTTCAGGATTTGACCAAGCGACTGGTGGTCACCCGATTTTCGAAACGAACGGTGGCACGGCTTAAGCTGCTTTCGGAGTTCATCCAGGGAACGCGTGAGGCTCCGAAGTTCCTTCGTCGACACGGTGTGCGGAACGTGGATCAGCTTTGGCGTTACCTGGCCTTGGACAAAGGCGACAGTCACAAGCGCCGGAAGCAACCCTACAAGTTGTTTGAGGCGACGCTGCGGGCGGTGCTGAAACACATCAACTTTGTCTCGGACCGACGTTCCTGGTTCTAGGGCGATGGTGTGACCGGTGGTTGCGTGGAAGGGCGTGCCGACGTGAAGTTCTTCAAAGGAAAAGCCAAGGTATCGGGGGCTGGGGAACCGGCCATTGGCGTGGTTCGCCGCATGACTGGACTGAGTCAGAACCAGGCCAAGGAGTTGTTCCGGCTGGGGAAAGTGGCGGTAGATGGAAAAGAGTGCCTGGCATGGGGCATTGCGTTGACTCCGAATTCCTGGGTGGATGTAGACACGGATCGAAAACGGCCCTCTAAACGAGTCTCTCTGGAGGCATCGGCCATCCGTTTCCAAGATGAAGCGCTGCTGGTTGTGGAGAAGCCTGCGGGGGTTGTGTCGGTTCCACCGACGAGGACGGGTGAAGCCACGCTGCTGGACCTGCTGCGCCAGCTTCTAGGGGGCCTGGAGGCTTCCAAGCGACTGGTTCCGGTGCACCGGTTGGACTTCGGCACCTCGGGCCTTATGGTGTTTGGCTTCCAGGGACCTCATCTGGTTGCGTTGCAGCGTCTGGTCTCTTCGCACCAGATGGACCGACGTTATCTGGCTTTGGTCGCGGGTGTTCCCCAGAACGAAGGGCTGTGGCAAACCCAACTTGACGTGACCCGTGAGCGATTCGGAGGGCCCAAGCGGGAGCAATGGGCCGGGACCTGGGTTCGGGTACTCCGCACGGCCCAGGGGGTTTCCTTGGTCGAATGTCGGCCCGAAACGGGGCGGTTTCATCAGATACGCAAGCAGATGGCGGAAGCGGGGCACCCGATACTTGGGGACACGGAACATGCGCCACCGGGCTTTTTGTGGCCCCTTCGATGCCCTCGACTGGCCCTTCACAGTTGCCATTTGGAGTTGGTCCATCCCGCAACGGGGATTCGGCTGCAGTTCGACAGTGAACTTCCCCCCGAACTGGAACGCCTGCTGACCCCCTAAAACGCGACAGTCGCCCTCCTTGTCTGATTTTCTTTAGCCCAAAATGGAGCACAGCGGGCAACGAGGCTGCGCGCGCAAATCGTAACACGACCAAACGAGGCCCGAAGCACCGATCGTGGACGCGGCAATTCGCCTTCTGGCGACTCGCTGGCAAGCGGAGTTGGAACTTTTTGACTGCGATTCGCTTGACACGAACTTTTCAGCGCCGACTGAAGAGAGGGGGGCAATTCGGCCGGTGACAAGAAAAAAAAGTGTTGATCCACCGGTCGGACTTGGGGGGATGAATTTGCGGAAACGACACAACATGTAGTGTTCAGGCCAGATCATCATAGCAGATCTTGTGTTTGGAAAGTTGACGGCGGGATCATGGCGCATAGGATAGCGCTCAAGGCTGAGAGGCCTCCCAGAAATTGGGTGTTATGGTTAATTCCAGGCGTTGAGGTGTGCCATGACGCTGTGGTCCCCATCATGGACGGTGAGCAAAGTGGACGAGACGAAAAAGGAAAAGAAAGAGGTTGGCGCCAGAGGGTTGTTCGGACCGAAGTCCGGCGGCGAGGCGAAAGCTGGGGGGAGAGGGTCTCGCACGGGAACACCTCGAGCGGGATATTTCCTGCACGACCGTGTCTTTTCGTCTGCGGAGCGGCACCCGTACCAGGAGAAGAACTGGGTCAATCGGACCGGAGAGATTGTAAACGACAAGGGTGAAGTCCGATTTCGGCAAGACGACCTGGAGTTTCCCGAGGATTGGTCGCTGACTGCGGTGAACGTGGTCTCTTCCAAGTACTTTAAGGGGGTTCCGGGCACCAGCCAGCGCGAGAAGAGTTTGAAGCAGTTGCTGGACCGAGTGGCCATCACCATTTCGGCTTGGGGGCTGGAAGACGGGTATTTCGAGAACCAGGCCGAGGCCATGCTGTTCCAGCACGAATTGACCTGGCTTTTGCTGAACCAGTACACCTCGTTCAACAGCCCGGTGTGGTTCAACGTGGGCGTTGAAGAGCATCCGCAGTGCTCGGCCTGCTTTATTAACGCAGTGGACG
>CAYTWV010000164.1:0-6123 GCA_964442235.1 uncultured Myxococcales bacterium
TGACGGCCAGCACCACAAACTCTCCCGGCATGGATCCGGATTCGCCGCACAGTAGGCCGGATCTATGGTTGCGTTTTCGGTCTCTATGGTGACATGCCCAACGCCTGCGATGGCATCGCGGGCATTAACGCACAGGTTCAGCAGGACCTGGTCACTTTGGCCGGGGTCCATCAATACAGGCCAGAGTTCAGCTTCCGGATTCCAAGTAAGGACGATATCGGC
Organism: uncultured Myxococcales bacterium; assembly: GCA_964442235.1. Taxonomy (GTDB): domain Bacteria; phylum Myxococcota_A; class UBA9042; order CAIXZC01; family CAIXZC01; genus CAYTWV01. Next base: position 223 of record CAYTWV010000164.1, read on the forward strand.
CCCCATCAAACGGCGAACCAGTTTCAACACCCCCTCCACAGCCTGATTCAAAACCAGAGACTTGGGTGCTACGGGCTGCCTGCGAGCGAAGGCCAGAAGTTGTTTCGTGATGGCAGCGGTTCGCAGAGCACTTTGGATGATCTCTTCCAGCCATTGCTGGGAAGGATGCTCGGGGCCTAAACCATCCTTGGCGAGGTCGGCGTAGTTCATGATCCCCTGAAGCAGGTTGTTAAAATCATGGGCAACCCCGCCTGCCAGCCGTCCCACCGATTCCATCTTCCGGGCTTCCATCAGTTGGCCCGTAAGTTTCTCTTTCTCCTCTTCCGCCCGCTTTCGCTGAGTTATGTCCGTGGCCAGACCGGTATGGGCCGTGATGTTGCCCGAGGCGTCCCTGACCGGGAACGACCTGGCGTGGACCCAACGGACCTCGCCCCCGGGGCGTACGATGCGGTACTCCATGTCAAACGCCGACGAAACTCGATAATGGTCGTAGGCGCTTACCACCAAGTCCGCATCTTCTTCATGAATTGCATCCATAAGCGAAGCTGGATCATCATATAAACTATGGCAACTTCGGCCCCAAATCCTCTCATAGGCAGGACTGATAAAAAGCACCCGAGAGTCATCCGCACTGAGCAGCCAGATCACCTCTCCGGTGTTGTCGGTGATTTGTCGAAGCCTTTGCTCGCTGCGACGCACCTCCTCTCTGCTGTGGTACTCCTCGGTGACATCCCTGAACACAAGCACCGCCCCGATAATGGAATCCGTAACATCCCGTATTGGCGAGCAACTGTCGGCGATATGGTGCATGGCCCCGCCTTTGGCGATGAGCAGGGTGTGGTTCGCCAAGTCGACATTGATCCCTTCGGCCAGCGACCTGGCCACCGGGTTTTCGGCAGTGTGACCACTGTTGGCGTCGACGATACAGAAGACCTCGTCCAACGGTTTGCCGGCGGCCTCGGAACTGGTCCACCCCGTGAGGGATTCGGCCGTTGGGTTCAGGCTGGTTACCCTTCCGGTTGCATCGCAGGCAATAACCCCGTCGCCCATGGAGCGCAACGTGGCCGAGAGATGCTCCTGGCTCATTCTGAGGTCTGCCGTACGCTCCAGGACCAGCGTCTCAAGCTGTTGACGTCGACGCAGCACGCCCGACACCAGGAACGCCAGGGCAGCAGTAAGGAGCAGTCCGGCCAAAGCCGTTCCCACGCCGGCTCTAACGGGGTGGGAGCCAACAAACCGCGGCCCGGCATAGGCTTGCACCACAAAAGTCCTGCCAAATGCAAGCACGGGACGATGCATCTCCAGCTTCAACCTTCCCGAGCTGCCTTCTGTCATATTCGTGGAAAGCTTCTGGAAGCTGACGTCGTCCATGGCCACAAGCAGTTCCATGGTCATGGCTTCGTCTTGTGTGGCCATGGCCAGCAAACGGTCGGGTTGAAGCACGGCGAAGACCAGGCCACGCAGCACGTGTCGCTCGGGGTCGGCGAAGACGGGCCGGAACACCACTAGGCTCGATTCTTCTCCCCCTTGTTCCGAACTCCCTTCTTCCGTGTTCCGGACCCAAGAGGCGGCCGTGGGCAGGCCCGTTCTAACAGCCTCATGGATAGCTGCGGCCCGTGCAGGGTCTGCACCAACATCAAGACCGATTTCCTTGTGGCCACTTTCGGGGGCGACACGTACAACAGGGTAGTAGACATCCCGTCGTTCTGCCGGAACTCGATTTCCCTGCGAATCCATCTGCCAGATCCCAAAGTCAGTCAGGCCCTCGTCCCGGCACCTCTGTTCGAAGCTTTGCTTCTGGGCTTCGGGCACGGCCTGGGCCCACTGCCAAAGGAGTACGGTTCGCACTCGGGTAAGAGGTTTAGAATAGTGCATAAACTCTTCAACGGTACCTTCTTGACTGCTTTCGTAGAATCGTCCCAGACCCTCAAGCTCCACGTTCATCAAGTCGACCAGTTCGCCGGCCAGTTCACTGGTTCGACTCTCGGCAAGTTGGCGGAAGGAGACCTCTTGTCTTCGTGTGGCCTCGCTGAAGGCCAACCAGGCAGCAACCAGGGTGACGACCGTCCCCAGGCAGGCAATCCCAAGGGGCTCCAGGTGCCCCATCCAAAGCGGACTAGATCGGCCCAAACGTCGTCGTCGTTCCAGCAGCAGCGTACCCGCCAGGATGAGGGCCCCAAGAGCCAGCGTGGCCAATCCCACGGGCACAGCGGTCCGCAAAACCACCTCTCGGGTCCAGGCACTGGCGTCCACGTCCATGCCCACCATAGCCAACACAGCCCCGGTTTCCCGATCGACGATGGGGACCAACCCCGAGACCCAAGTGCCCCAACGGTCCTGCATCGGCCCGTCTGTCAGGGCCTTGCCCGTATCGAAAACCAGGTTTTCTGCAGCACCCGCTTCTTCATAAACCTGCCCGGCGGGCGATTCATCTTTCGACCCGACAGGCTCACTGTCCGCGTACATAAATACCGTTCCGTCATCCCTGCGGCCCATGAGATATACAAATCGGCAACCCGGCTCTGCGGCCCGCATCGCAGCCAACTGGGACTTCAGGCGAAGGTAGACCGGTGACGTCACATCGCCCTTCGTGGCATTCAAAACGTTGACTCTGTCCGGCCCAACGGCGGTTGCCACCACCTGAGCCTTGGCAAGAAGTTCCTCTCGCATCTGGGAGTCGAACCAATGGAAGGTGGTCCAGGCCGCCAGGGCCGACAACGCCAGCACTACAACCCAAATGGCTAGCGCTGTAAGGCGAAGGCGCAAAGGGCCATTGGTACTTGAAACAGCTCTCATGCCAAGTCTCCCCAACTGGAACACCGCCCCACGTTCGTGACGTAATTCGGGGACCCTACCACGAGCCTAAGCTGTTCGCAAACGATGCATACAACCTATTCGAGGCCGGTGGAGGGGGGGATGCGGGGGCGGTGCAACCGGGCCAACACGGCGTAAAGCCCGAATCGAATGACGCATAATCGCCGGGTCGTCCGGCGATTTTCGTGAGGTGGGCGCCGGGCAGATTGTCAATCGGATTTACAATTTGCCCGTGGGTCAGCGGAAGGGCCCAGTGCCCCACCCAAAACACAGCCATCGGCAAGTATAGGACGGTATATGTCCTACCCCTGGTGATACCGTTCGCTCGATCTGGCCACCCGACGGCCAGACTTGTTGAGCCAGCATGAAAGATTTTTCGCTTCGACATGATCATTTGGGGCGACCGCAGAGTAGATGTAGTTGCGTGACAAGGTGGCACGCCGACAGAAATCGAAAAAGGAGAACCTCATGACCAAAGCGGCGTCCGGAGCAAGTCCCTATCAGAACGACCTGGACTATCTTGAGCACTTGCTGGAGTGGGTGGAGTGTAAATGCCGTCTGATTTTGACCCAGCGGGCCCTTGAGCAGCCCGAAGTAGACCCCGAATTGGGCAACGACGACCGCTACCACAGACACGGGGTTGCGCAGGACACACGCCCTGATCGGTTTCAGCAGCTAAAACAGCAAGAGCCTCGACTGCGATCCGCCATAACGGCCAGACTGAAGGCCACCACGGAATTTGTCCCGTCGCTGGAATCGCTGTGCACAGGCAGAGGGCTGGACCGCTTCGAACGCACAGTGCTGTTGTTGGCCCTGGCCCCAAGCTTCTCTAACCGCTTTGGCGAACTGTATGCGGCGGTATCCAGGGACCGAATTCGGGGCGGCTCGCCATCGGTGGAGTTGGCCTTCGAATTTGCCGAGTTGCCCTTTGCCGACCGGGTTCGATACCGCCGCTATTTTGCCCCCAACGCCAGGCTGCTGAAAAACGACCTGATCACCATGAGCTACGGAAGCCGCCTGGAAACCGCCGAGGATCTGCTGGATAGCTCCATCGAGATGCCCACCCGCACCTTCAATTTCCTGGTGGGCGATCGGGGGCTATCCGACGAATTCCAACAGTTCAGCTCTATCGAAGAGCCCATGGCCACACTGGATCAAGTGGTCCTGCCTCCCGAAGACAAACGCCGAATTCTTAGCGTCGTGGAACGCCACGACCTGTTTCTGCACTATCGGCAGAAGTGGGGCTTCGACGAGGTCATCCGCTACGGCAAAGGCATGTTGATGCTGTTCCATGGCAAACCCGGAACGGGCAAGACCCTGACCGCCCACGCCATCGCCCACCACCTGGGCAAACGGGTGCTGAACGTGGACATTCCCACCCTGGTGGACAACCGAGAGGCCGACCGATTTCTGCCCGGACTGTTCAGGGAAGCCCGCCTGCAAAACGCCCTGTTGTTCTTCGATGAGTGCGAGACCATCTTTGCCAGCCGGCGCCTTGGCAACATGCTGATGACCCTGCTGCTGACCGAGCTTGAGCGCTTCGAGGGCATCGCCGTGCTGGCTACAAACCTTCCGGAAACCCTGGACGAGGCCCTGGACCGACGAATCCTGGTCAAAGTGCATTTCCAAGAGCCCGACCGCAACGCACGCCTGGAAATCTGGCGCCGACACCTGCCTCCCCAAGCGCCGCTGGCACCCGACGTGGACTTGCCCGCCCTGGCCGAACGCTTCGACATGGCCGGTGGGTATATCAAAAACGCCGTCCTGATGGCCGTTGCCGATGCAGTCCACTCTGACGGCGACAACCCCGTCATCCGAATGGAACACCTGCACCGGGCCGCCAGGACTCAGTTGATTCGCCCCGTGGAAGACCGTAGTTCGCTTCGCCAGCCCTTGGCCACACTGGCCGACGTCATCCTGCCTGCCGAGATCCGCAATCAACTGGAAGAACTGGTCGCCGCCGCCCGCAACCGCCGCACCGTGCTGGACCGCTGGGGGATCGGTCGCCACCTCAGCCGTGGCAAAGGAATCTCCGCTCTGTTCCACGGCGAACCCGGCACCGGAAAGACCCTGGCCGCCGAAGCGGTCGCTGCCGAATTGGGCCGCCCCATCCGTGTTGCCTCCATCCCCTCGCTGGTCTCCAAATGGGTGGGCGATACCGAAAAGAACCTCCGAGGCCTGTTCGACGAAGTGAAAAGTTCGGAGGCCGTGCTGTTCCTGGACGAAGCCGACTCGCTGCTGATGGAACGAGGAGAAGGCCGGGCCAGTCGCCACGATGACTCTGCCGTCAACACCTTCCTGCAACTGATCGAGGAACACGATGGGGTCGTACTGCTGGCCACCAATCTGGCCAACAGACTGGACCGGGCCTTGGCCAGGCGTTTGACCTACATGCTGCGTTTCCCGGCACCCGACGCCACCGCCCGTACAGCCATCTGGCGCAAACACATCCCGGACACCGTGCCCACCCAAGGGGATCTGGACCTGGAGGCCTTGGCCACATCGTACGCCCTTTCCGGAGGCCAAATCCGAAACGCCGTCTTCAAAGCAGCGTTCCGGGCAGCACGGATTGAGCAGTTGATTTCGCAAGAGGTGTTGTGCCATGCCGCTGCCGAAGAACTGGGCGCCACGGCCGATGTCAGGGGCGTTGCGCGCACGATTGGCTTCACTAATTGAGAAATGGCGGGTGGCACGGGGACTTGTCCGCACTTCCACCCGTGACAAACGCCTTGGAGGGGGATATTCATGGGGTGGGACGCTATCTGTCCCACCCCCTCTGATACATTTCCCGCCAAAGGATGCAAGACATGTGAACTTACAGGTGTTATGGTGCCAGTCGCATTCCTGACGGTCGAGGCTTTGTTCGGTTGGTTTAAGACCGCTCGCTTCGGTTTATCGGGAACGCCATCCAACGGAGATTCTCAATGCCCACTCCTCATACCCTGATCTTGACTCGCAGTGGCTACCCGTTCATGACTCCGTACGTGGGCTATTTGGCCGAGATTCCACCCATGCAACTTCCCAACACCGAAGCGCCCGACCCACTGCTTGCCGAACAGGGCCTGGATCAGGTGGCCAAGCTTTTGG
>CAYTWV010000164.1:6133-8686 GCA_964442235.1 uncultured Myxococcales bacterium
TGCCCCCTGGGGCCCGAATTCTCACCATTCAACTGGTCGGGTTGGCCAGCCCTACCCGCTTCGAACTGCTCTATGTCTCTTGGCTGGCCTCCACGCTGGATGCTCGGGTGGAATATTGTGGGCAGCAGGTTCCCCTGACCCAGTTGCAAAGCCTGAATGAAATGGATTTCTGGCCCGCCCCGACGGGAAGCGGCGGCCCGCAGCAAGTGGCCCGGATGTTGGACCCGGCCATTGGCCAGTTCTGGGCTGACCCCAGCGAGATTCCTGCTGGTGTGGGCGTGATGCGGGCAGAAACGGCCCGTGGCGAAGCTCGACAGGCGGCTCAGACCGTGCGCAAGTGGCTCTTTGACAACCCGACGCCCAACCAGGTCGACTCGTCGGACCCGGCCCGGCTTTTGGACGATGTGCTGGTGCTTCTGCCCCGCACCCAGGGTTACCAGGACGTCTGGATCGAGGTGTTTGGCGACCATGACCTTCCCGTCAAAGCCACCACGTTTCGCAAGTTGGGCACACTGCCCTTTGCACAGTGGGTGCTGGACCTGGCCCGCCTGGCGGGTTGGTCGGATTCCCAGCGCAAGCCACGAGACCTGCTGAAGCGGGTTCTTCTGGCCCATTTCTGGTCCGTCAGCGCCGTCAAGAAGTGGCTGCAACTGGACAAAGACCTATGGTTCAGTCGCTCTCGCATTGCCGAACAACTGGCGGCCGTGCGGCGCCCCAGCCTGACGCTGCAAGAGTGGAAGGCCCACCTCCTGAATTCTGAAATGGCGCCCCAAGATCCGATTAATCTCGCCATCTGGAGATTATCCCAGGGCATTGCCTCGGCCCTTAGTGGTCCCGATTTGAGCAACTGCCTGGTCCAACTGCTAAACGGGCCCTCCAAGGACACTCCGACCACCCCCGCACTGGGAGTGCCCGCTGCGCTAAGAAGCCTCTATGGCGCAAAGAACGGCCCCGCAAAAGGCAGCAACGGCCAGTCCTGCAACAGGCAAACGCCCGAAACCGAGACCCCGGATTATGACTTGAGCGCCATGGATGCCGACTTGGGCACCCAGGATGACCAGGCGGCCCCAACAGACCCAAGCGACGCGAATTCGAATTCCGAGCCAGGCCAGGACTCCAGTGCCCTGTTTGCCGCGGTTAAGAAGGTCTTGGCCAGACTCCCGGCCCAGTTGGAGGCGGCCGCGAAGGCTGCGTCGAAGAACACGCCGGACCTCCCAAGTCATGTCAACGACCAGGAAGGCATGGCCCTGTCGCTGCTGGAAGAGTCCATCATGGGGCTCTCGATTCCCGAGTTTCATAACTGCCATCATGGGGTGACCTTTCTGTGTTACGACCACTATGACTTCCGCCCCACACGCCTGTTATTCATGGCCGGGCTTGGTGAAGGCCAATTCCCCTCGGTGCCGCCGCTGCCCCCGGCCCACACCGAAGGCTGGCTTAAGGCCCTGGGGCTTCTGGCCCCGGCCGACCAGCCCCCAGCCTGGGTGGTGGCGTGCGCCGAAAGCCAGATTCGCACCGCCCGCGCTGCGTTGTGCCAGGCCGAACAGGTCGTGCTCAGTTTCTCTTCCCAGGGTTCGGGCACGGGACAAGTGCATCCAGGCGCCATGTTGACACTGCTGGCAGGAGGGTGGGGAGACAACATCTGGAAGGGGGACCACAACGGTACTGCCCCTGCGTCCCTGAATTCGGCTCCAACTTCCCTGAATCCTGCCGCTGGCCAGGTTTCTTGCTTGACCCTGGTTGCTGCCGGACACGTGGTACCCAAAACGCCCGACCAGGCTTCCAACTGGGGTGAAGCCCGACTGTTCGGCCACCTGCCCCAGACCCGGCAGGCGCTGTTGTCCCATGGCGACCCGCTGGCCAAACAAAAGGCCGTGGAATTTGCCGATTCCGAGCAGCGGCTTGCGCACAGTCGAGACGCTCTGGCCGAACGCAAAGGCCAGACCTCTGCCGGCCCCAACCAGAGTGCGGTGTTTGGTCCCTACTCTGGCCACCTTCCCGGTTCCACTCTGCCCCAGGATCCGGCCCAAGCTCCGCTTTTCAGTCCCACGGCTCTGGAGCAGTTCGGCCAGTGCCCCCACAAGTACTTCTTGGGTAAGGTGCTGGGACTGGAAAAGGAAGGGGACGCCGAGGAGACTCCGGATGCCATGGAAATGGGAACGGCCATCCATACGGTATTCGCCCAAGCCGCACAGCGGGCCATGTCCGAGTGCGCCACGCCGTTGTGGGACTTGACCTTCCCCGACTCCGAAGACCCCTTCGTATTGCAACAACACAGAAATAGGGCATTCGCTCGGGAGATGCCACACATCCAAGCGACCCTGGGGCAAACCATCGCCGATCTGGCGATTAGTCAACCGACCCTCAGCCCCGGCCTGTTGGAACAAATCCGGATCCGCTGGGAACAGGCTCTGGGCAACTGGTTGTTCAAACACCTTGAACCCAACGTGCCCTGGGAAACCACCGACGAGGCCATCGACCGCCATCCAAGTGTGGCAGCAGTAAGATTGGAGTATGAACAGACCCTGGAGCGTGCAAATCATGTTTTAGCCG
>CAYTWV010000165.1:0-427 GCA_964442235.1 uncultured Myxococcales bacterium
ACTCGGCATGCATGGAAATCGGGCACCTTTTGAGCATCTCTTGGAGGCATCTATGAAGGCTTGTTGTCGCACAGTTTCGGACACGCGCTTTGGGTTGGCTTTGGCGTCACTGGCTTTGCTGGTGGGCGTCTCGGCTTGCAGCGGAGCGGGCAGTGCTGTCGTGGTCGATGACTCGGTTCAAGCGGCTGATGGTCAAGACGTGGCGGGCCAGGATGTGGCTTCGCAACCCGATTTGGATGTTGAGGGGTTGTGCGGAAACGGCGTGTGCGATGACGGTGAGACCGAAGCCGATTGTCCCACGGACTGCAAGCAGATTCCCGTGTGTGGCGATGGCTTCTGCCAGATGATCGAAGCCCAGGGCAAGTGCCCTCAGGACTGTGATGGCGAAGGCGAGTGTGGCGATGGCGTCTGCCAGGCGCTGGGAACT
>CAYTWV010000165.1:441-5845 GCA_964442235.1 uncultured Myxococcales bacterium
GCGGCAAGTACAAGCGCATGAAGTATCGCGGGATCATCTGCGAGAAATGCGGCGACGCCGAGTGCCAGGCTTCCGAAAACTGCACCGTCTGCCCCGTGGACTGCGGCCAGTGTGCGTCCGTTTGTGGCGATGGCGAATGCGGTGGTGGCGAGACCGTCGCCAACTGCCCCGTCGATTGTGACACCTGCGGGGATGGCGAATGCGCCAACGGCGAGACGTGCGATACCTGCGCCGATGATTGCGGCGAGTGCCCCAAAAACTGTGGTAACGGCAAGTGCGACCCCGACGAGAACTGCCAGATTTGCTCGCAAGACTGTGGCCAGTGCCCGGCCCTGTGCGGCGACGGCACCTGCAACGGCGCAGAAGATTGCAAGGGCTGCCCCCTGGATTGTGGCCTCTGCCCGGCCTTCTGCGGCGACGGTACCTGCAACGGCTCGGAGACTCCCGAACTTTGCCCCGGCGACTGCAACGAAGACAAACCCGTGTGCGGAAATAACGAATGTGAAGCAGGCGAATCGTCGACTTCCTGCCCCGCCGATTGCCCCGTGGGACCCGGCGAGATTTGCGGCAATGGCACCTGCGGCGCCGGCGAAAACGCCACCAATTGCCCCGATGACTGTGCAACCCCCAATAACTGCGGCAACGGCACCTGCGGCGCCGGCGAAAACGCCACGAACTGCCCCGCTGATTGTGAGCAGCAGCCCGATAACTGCGGCAACGGAACCTGCGAACAGGGCGAACAGTGGAATTGCCCCCAGGATTGTGCTCCCCAGAACTGTGGAAACGGAACCTGCGACCCCGGCGAAAACCAGATGAATTGCGCCCAGGATTGCAATGGCGGCGGACCCGATGTTCCCACCTGTTCCGAAGACACCGACTGCGTCGGCGGCCAATCTTGCCTCTCCGTCTGGAACTACGGAATCTGCGCCTCGGTTTGTGAAGCCAACAACGAGTGCGGCAGCGGAGTGTGCCAGGAAATCGGAGCCTTCGGATTCAACATCGGCTCGGTCTGCTCTTGCGCCGCGGACAACGAATGTGGCCTCGGCCTGCTCTGCTGCGATATCCCCTACACCGAGTACAAGACCTGCCTGACCTCCTGCCTGGATTTCTAAACGACTGGCCCACCGATATCTCGTTCCGCCCTCCCATACGATTCCCCGGAACTTTTCTTACATCTTGCACTCCAAGCGCCCCTGGTTTACTTCTGGACCTGTTCCATAGAGCCAAGAAGGAGAGCGCCATGAGCCGATTATCCCGGTTTGCCCTGGTCCCGTGTCTGCTGGGTCTCTTCATTTCCAGCCTGGCCTGCTCCGAGCAGCAGCCCCCCCCGGCACCAAGTGCCAAAGAGGGGCCCGTGGCACCAAAGGAAGAACTGACTCCGCCCACTTTGGCTGACGCTGGCAAACTGCCCGACGTGAAGTCCGGCCAACAGCCCCCCGATGTTGGACAGCGCTCAGACCAGCCTACTGTGGCCCCCGACGTGGTCGCCCAGCAAGGCGACGTGGCGCAGCCTCCCAAACAGCCTCCCGAACCGCCCGTCGTGGCCGTCCCGGCCTCGGAATGGGCAACAATGATGGAAAACGAGAAGGTGGACGTTCCCACCTTCGACCTGCCCAAACCGGCCGAAAGGCCCGTTGACGCCAAAGAGGCCATCGTCGCAACCACTACGGCAGACGGCGACCCCGCTCCCCAGCGGGTCCGAAATCGTGGCATTGTGGACTCCATGGAGCGATCTGCTGCCAGCGCGCAAGAGGCGCCTCGCCTTACGGGATTGGCGGACCTGGCAGTCCCAAGCGGTGCCGATTACGGTCAAGGCGTTGGGGCTGGGGGCGGCGGTCTCGGGGCCGCCAATGGGGCCTTGGCAGACGTCGGAATCATGGGGCTCAAAAAAGAGAAAGGCAGTGAGGCGAAACCCCTTCCCCAGCCTACCCAAGCTTGGGGGCATTCCACTTCCTCGGCGAACACCGCCCGATTGTCCGTGGGTGAACGCGAAGAACTGCCCCTCAAAGGTGCCCAATTCAAAGTGCAAATCGATGGGTTCCGGGCCCGCGTGCTGGTGGATTACTATTTCCTTAACACAGGTTCCAGGCGCCTGGAGGGGAACTTCCAGCTTCGCCTTCCTAACGAGGCTTCTACCTACTTCTTTGCCTTTGGCGAGACTCTCCTGCAACGCGGCCAGAAAGAGCCCACCCCCCAATTTGATTCCCCCCGCCGCATGAGAGAAATGGGATTGGCTCCTAGACAAATCATGGAGGACAGGGCCCCCCAGTGGACCGCTCCCAAAGAAGCCCGAATGGTGCCCAAAGAAAAGGCGGCGTATGCCTACACGGAGACCGTCAGGCAGCGAGTGGACCCGGCCTTGATGGAGTGGTCCGGAGCCGATGTATTCAGTGCCAGAGTCTTTCCGCTGAATCCCAACAGCATGGCCCGAATCGTGGTCGGCTACGACGTGGACCTGCTTCGTTTGGGCCGCGACCTGGAATACCGCCTGGACCTGCCCTCCAACGGAATTCGCAACGTGGTGGACATCTCGGTGGCGGCCCCCGGTGGTGCTACCCCGCAGGTGACCCCGGACCTGGCGCCCACCACGGAAGCGGGCCGCCGAGTCTTCCATTGGGAGAACCCTTTGGAGAGAGCCATCCTGGTTCGAATGCAAAACGCTTCGGACCACACACTTTCCGGTAAAGATGCCGAGACCGGCGACTTCTTCGCTACCAAACTCCGGCCCACTTTGCCCGCCGCTGCTCTGCCCCCCAACCCCAACGCCGTCTTTGTGGTGGATGTCAGCCTCAGCTCCAACCCCGAAGCCATGAATATCTGGCTTTCCATGGTTCAGTCCGTGTTGAACAACAATCGCAACGAAATGAAGAATTTCGCCGTACTGTTTTTCAACATTGAGACTTTCTGGTGGAAAGAACGATTTGCTGCCAATACGCCGGAGTCCGTCGCCGAGTTGACTGCCTACATGAAGACCCTGGCCTTGGAAGGCGCAACGGACCTCTCGGGTGCATTGGGCCAGGCCGCTTCGCCAAGTTGGAAGCCCGAGGGGACGTATGATCTGTTCTTGCTCAGCGACGGTTCCCCAACCTGGGGCGACCGAGAAGTCTTGAGCTTGGCTCGTCAACTGCAGAACTCCAAAGCCAAGGCCGTGTTCAGTTATCGAACGGGGCTCTCGGGTACCGACATTCGGGTCCTGGACGCCCTGGCCCGCCAGACCGGTGGGGCCGTCTTTTCCGTGGCCGGCGAGGCCGAGGTCACTGCTGCCAGTACAGCCCATCGTTATCGCCCCTGGCGAATCGTTGGCTTGACCGTGGATGGGGCGAAGGATTTGCTGTTGGCCGGGCGTCCTTCGGCGTTGTTCCCCGATCAGGCGGTGCTTTTGGTGGGCCGTGGAAAGCCCGCAAAGGGTGCCAAAGTGGTCTTCAAACTGCAGCAGGGCACACAGATTCTGGATGTCCCCATGATGTTGGGCGACGTGCTTACCTCGGACCTTGCTCCCAGGGCCTATGGCCAGGTGGCAGTGGGGCAGTTGGAAGAGTTTGCCGAAACCACCAAGCGGGAATCCGAAGCCTACTCCCGTCACTTCCGGGTGACCGGCCAGACATGCTCGCTGCTTATGTTGGAGAGCGAAGCCGATTACGAACGGTTCCAGATTCGCCCCGAGGAGGATGCCTTTGTGGTGACGTCTCTGGCGGCCGGTGAGGTCGTGGCCAAGGTCCTGGCCCAGGCCGCCGCTGCCGTGGCTGATGCCAAGTCCATGCTGCTGGCATGGGCCAAACGGTTGCAGGACATGCCGAACCTTGGAATCAAACTCAACTCGGCCCTAAGTCTCTATCTGGAGCGATTGCCGGCCTCTTCGTTCAATGTCCCGTCGAAGGCGATACAGGCCAAGTCCCATGGGTGGAATGGGGTGCCCGGCCTGGTCAAGGAGCATTTGGCGACCAGAGAACTGGTCTATGATGAGATGACCGTAGACGCCGAAAACCGCCTCAAGGGCCTCAGTTCGGCCGATGCACTCAAGACCTTGAGTTCGCTGGTCGAGAACCGCCCCGGCGATACGACCTTGGCCCGGGACGTGGCGTTTTCCGCCTTGGCCTATGGGTTCCCCCACAGCGCCTACCACCTGCTGTTCTCGGTAGTTCAGGCCCGGCCCCACGAACCCTTGACCTATTTGGGATTGGCTCAGGTTTTGGCTTCCATCGAGATGTACGATTTGGCCGTGGTCTGGTACGAACTGGCCCTGGCCGCTCAGTGGGACAGCCGATTCGGCGAGTTCCGCACCATTGTGGTCCTGGATTATCTGCGCTTCCTGCGAAAGGCGCTCAAGACCCCCAAGAAGTTGGCCATGCCCGAGTTCCTGAATGCCCGCATGGTCTCGCTGGGCAAAGCCTTCTCGTTCCAAGAGGCTGATTTGATGGTTCTTATCACCTGGAATACCGACAATACCGACGTCGATTTGCATATCTTGGAGCCCAACGGCGAGGAGTGCTACTACGGCCACAATACCACCTCCAACGGTGGCAAACTGACTCGGGACGTGACCCAGGGGTACGGCCCGGAACTCTATGTCATGGGTAAGGCCAAAAAAGGCAAGTACAACATCCTGGCCCACTACTATGCCTCGGACTCCAACCGAGAATCCACCCGAACACAGGTCTCTGCTACCGTCGTTCGCAACTGGGGCCGCCCCAACGAAACCGAAGAGCGCAAAGTCGTGACGCTGGAGTACGGCAAAGACCGCCACGACATCCAATTGCTGTCGCTGTAAGGCCCCAAGCCAGCGGTCCGCTATGGCGACCGCGGCCCATCGCTCTCCGACGCGCTCCGCTAGGGGCGACCGCGGCCCATGCGGCCCTTACTTGGGCCGCACGGGCCCGCCCCCGACCCCGGGCCGCCGGCCCGGGGTCACCCCCCAACGCCGCTGGGGGGTAGCTGCCTCCGCAAGGTCGTCAAGGAGCGCGTCGGAGAAAGAGGCCCCTTGGGCGTAGCCCGGGGGGCGCGTACCGTCGCATTGGCAGTGCGACGGTACGCGGGGGGCGGGCCCGTCTGAGGCTGGCGAGCATTTGCGAGCCTGGCCTCGGATGGGCCGCGGTCACCCCAATGTGGGTGCGTCGTAAGGCAGGGTGCGAGGCTGGCGAGCATTTGCGAGCCTGGCCTCGGATGGGCCGCGGTCACCCCTATGTGGGCGCGTCGTGAGGCCGGACGCGAGGCCGTCGCTCTTACCGCTGCTCGCCGTTTCGGGTTCGCACGCTACCTCCCCATCATCGTTGACATCCTCATTTGCCTCGGTCTATGGTGATTCCCTTACCCCGGATATGGCTTCGGGGTCTCTTTTGTGCGAGGTGCAGGATGCCTGCCTGGCTGTCGAATCTGCTTCCCATTTTGTTGTTGTTGGCGGCTGTGG
>CAYTWV010000165.1:5855-8661 GCA_964442235.1 uncultured Myxococcales bacterium
TGTTAAGCCGGCTTCCGAAGGTGGACGTGGGCCACTCCCCCGAGTTTCTGCGTCGCAGGATTCTCAATTGGCTTCCGCTGGGGCTTATGTATGCGTTCCTCTACATGGGACGCTACAATCTGGAAGTTGCCAAGAACGCGTTCTCAACCCTTGCCGGTCCCAACGGACAGTCGGTCATGGGCAACGCGGACTTCGGCATCATTTTTGGTGTGGGAACCGTGGTCTACGGCTTCTCGTTTGTGATCAATGGACCGCTCACCGACCGATTTGGCGGGCGTGCGTCCATTCTGGTGGGTGGTGCCGGTACCATCGTCGCCAATGTACTGATGGGACTTGCCTCGTTGTCGCTCTTGCACCAAGGGCCTGGTTCCGAGTTCCTGGCCAACCACTTCGTTACTGTTCTGGCCGTTCTTTACGCCGTAAACATGTACTTCCAAAGTTTCGGCGCTGTTTCCATCGTGAAGGTCAATGCTGCCTGGTTCCACGTTCGTGAACGAGGCGTGTTTGGGGCTATCTTCGGGATTCTTATTAGTCTTGGTCTATATTTTGCCTTTGACTGGAGTCGAGTGATTCTTAATGCCTTCTCGCCCGAAGGCCGGCCGCATGATGGAATCCCGTGGGTCTTTTTTGTGCCCGCAGTTCTGCTGACCATATTCTGGGTCCTGGACTACTTCTTTGTGCACGACACTCCCGGCGACGCAGGCCAGCGTGATTTCGACACGGGCGACGCCAGTTCCGGGGACACGGGGCCCAGGCTTCCTGTCGTGAGCGTCTTCAAGAAGATGCTCACTAATCCCGTAGTAATTACTATTGCCCTGATTGAGTTCTGCAGCGGTTTCCTTCGCCAGGCCATCATGCAGTGGTTCCGCACGTTCGCCAAGCAGACCGACGGCGTGCTGGAACTGACCCAGGGCTTCGTGTTCCAGAACTGGGGCTTGCTTCTTTGTGTGGCCGGGATTCTGGGTGGAGTGATCGCCGGAGTCATCTCGGACCATGTCTTCAAGTCGCGCCGTGGGCCGGTGGCCGTCCTTCTTTATGGTGTGATGCTTGTGGGCGCATGTGTGCTGACATTTACGTACGCTGGCCCCGCAGTCGGCGTCCTGGTTGTGGTCATGTCTATGGCCGTCATTGGGGTGCACGGAATGCTCTCGGGTACCGCAAGCATGGACTTCGGTGGCAAGAGAAACGTTGGTGTGGCCGTGGGCATCATCGACGGGTTCGTTTATCTTGGCACTGCCACCATGAGCATGACGTATGCCTTCACCCTGCCCAAAGAGGTCCTGGAGAACGGCAAGTTGGTGGGCCCTGCCACAGACCCAGGCAACTGGATTGCGTGGCCCGTGGCCATGATTCCGGTGGCACTCATCGGACTGGTGCTGGCCCTTCGAGTCTGGAGCGCATACCCTGAACCCAAGAAGAGTAGCGGCGGCCACTAGAAGCTGATTCGTTTCTCGGACCCGCTTGGTGGCCCCTTGGCTTCGCCTGCCCGCATGCAAGACTCTACAGGGCGCCTTCGACTATTTTGATTATTACCTTTCGATAGGTGCGGGCCAGGATTCGGTCCCTATCCGCCCATGTCGCTCCACCCTGGTCCAGATGAGCAGCGATCACGAACTCACGGCCCAGGCCCGGGATGGCCGCACCGGCACCATCAAGGGCCGGCCAGCATGCGTATCCCATGTGGACAAACTGCCCTTGGCTTCCCAGCCCAAGTTTAGAGAATATCGTCCATTGACCATGGCTTCTCTCTTCGATGTAGTTCATGTCGTACCCGGACTGCAAATAGATGGCCGTGTCCTGTGTCATGCCACCCCAAGGCCCATATTTCTCCGAATCGGAGGCTCCAAAGAGCAAAACCTTGATATCCGCCCACTGAATTCCGGGCAGCCGCTGGGCCGCCTCCTCTCGGTGCAGAACCAGACGCTTCAGAGCCTCGGCAAGGGTGTGCAGGGACAAGTTGTTGGCAAACCCGGTTGAGTTATCCGGCGACAGGGTCACCGATTCCCCGTTTGTTTCAACCAAAGTGTAAGGCACCGAGGGCGCCGACTCGCCGTAGTTGCCCCCAAAGGTCTCGGACTCTGGGCGCTTCAACCAGGCATCGTGGATCAGGTCATTGGCCTTTTGACGGCCCCCCACATTGTGGAACCACTTGCCCAGGCCGTTAGAACTGAAGGGCGAGTTGTCATAGTTGCAGACGCTGGTGATCAGGTCACCAAGTTTGTACTCACCCGCAGTCGCAGTTAGTCCGACCTTGTAGTTCGAGGCTATCCTGATAGTAGCTGCAGCATTCGCAGCAGCAAATACCTTAGTTGTACTCCAAGGCTGCTGCGCCATGTCGTGGGTTCCATTGCTTAGATAACGATAATGTGGGACGCCGTTCACCCGCTTCACCAGGATCACCACCATCCGCATTCCCGGCGGCATCAGCGGCCCCAACGACGTCGTGTCCCACTGCACCGGCACGTCAGAAGTGACATACTCCACTGTCGAGCCGTCTGCCATCACCATGGTCGCCGACGAGTCGCTCACCGGGCACTTGCGCTCCCGGTCCTGGTCGCCTGGCCAAACCTTCTCCCCACAAAGGTTATCCAGGAATTGGAAGTAGTCCCCATTCTCCAACGCAGCCTGGCACGCTGCCGCCGGCTCTTCCGACAGCGTTGGAAAGGGCCACATCGGGTCCGATGTCCCGTCCGACCCGTCCGACCCGTCCGACACGTCCGACCCGTCCGACAAGTCCGACCCGTCCGACCCGTCCGACAAGTCCGACCCGTCCGACCCGTCCGACCCGTCCGACCCGTCCGACCCG
>CAYTWV010000166.1:0-8654 GCA_964442235.1 uncultured Myxococcales bacterium
ACCGGTCGAGCAACGTGGGGTTCCGACTGTTGCGAAGTCAGTAAATGGCTGGCTGGGGCGGGTCTGCCGAATGGTTTCTCAACGTTCTTTTCGTCATTGTCATACTTCTGCACGGTTCCTAATGTCGATCCCGTTGGTTTCACACCCCCTCCCTGGAGTACACCATGAAACTCTGCGCGCTGCTGGCTCCCTTTTTAGCTTTTCTTGGATGCGGTACCACGGCCACCGAACGGCTGGGGTTGCCGCCCCTGACGACCGTTGGGCAGGTGGACCTGACCCGGTATGCGGGCGTTTGGTATGAGATATCCAGCTTCCCTCAGCGGTTTGCCAAGGGGTGCCTGGGGACAACGGCCACCTACACGATTCGGGCCGATGGGGATGTCGACGTCGTGAATCGATGCCGGAAAGGCACTCTCGATGGGGAAGAGAGCGTGGCGGAGGGGCGTGCCCGGGTCGTGGACAAGGTGACCCAAGCCAAACTGGAAGTCAGCTTCTTTCGTCCGTTCTGGGGTGATTACTGGATTATCGATCTTGGAACCAATTATGAGTATGCGGTTGTGGGGCATCCCAGCCGAGACTACCTGTGGGTCTTAAGCCGAACCCCGACCATGGACCCCGAGTTCTACAACGCCATTCTCGGCCGTTTGACGGCCCAAGGGTACGAGGTGGACCGGCTTGTGCCGATGGTGCAGCCGGCAGCGAAGTGAAGGGGGGCGACCCGGAGCCAGGAGGGCCTTGGGTTTTGAAGAGGGACAGGTTCTGGTCAAGAGCGCACCAGACGTTGAAGAAGCAGGTCCTCCGGGTCCCGGCGACCGTCCAGCACGGCCTACCTTAATTCCAAACTAACCCGGAGAGCTGCGTCCACTTTGGCCATGTCCTTGCCGTCCAGCGAGCCAAGGGTCTCAACCAGACGGCTCCTGTCCACGGTGCGAATCTGGGCCGCGTTGACGATCCTGCGCTTGGTCAGACCCCCGGCCCATGGCTCAATCACTGCGCAAATGGGGAAACGGGCCTTCGTGTCTGAGTACGATGTTATTGTCGCAACAATAACTGTCGGTGAATATTTGTTTCCCACATCGTTCTGGATCACTACCGCTGGCCGAGTCTTGCCAACCTCATGGCCGACCACAGGATCCAGGTTGACTAAAACAATGTCCCCGCGCCGAATCGGCTCAGGCTGGCTCATTCCCATCCCTCCCGATCCACGGCGCCCCACTCCTTAGAGGTTAGGGCCTGGTCGGATCCCATCGTTCGATAGGCCTCTTCGAGACGGCGCTCCTCGTGCTCTCGCCGGAGACGCTCCAGCCGCTCTTCGGCACTTCGACGGAAGAAGGCGGAGACGCTTTCCCCTGTCCCTTTGGATTCAACTTCCACGGCCTCCCGCAACTCCACGGGAAGCTGAATGTTGATTCGGACCTGCCGAACGGTGCGAGCCATGTGCCACTCCTTACATCATTGAGCCACATCAGAAATGATATCACTTCCGACCCAAGGGGGCAAGGGGACCGCGGCTGCGGCCGAGGTCACAGGGAAGTGGCCCCTGCCCGTGACCCTGCCCCAAGCCCCAACCCCGCCGGGAATTGCCACGCCGCTGCTCGCACCCGGCGCCGCCCCAACCCTTGACATCATTTTGCAATCACACTATTTTGTCATCAGCACCATCTGGGAGGCCCCAGCCATGAAGAGTCTCACCGTTCGCAACATCCCAAACCCCCTCTATGAGCGGCTTGTCAGGCTGGCAGCTCTAAATCGAAGGAGCCTGCAACAGCAGCTTCTTGTCATCCTGGAAGGGGTGCCATCAGACCCCGACAACACGGCGCTCAAGAGGGCAGCATCAATTCGCAAGCGTCTGACGGAAAAGGATTTGGGGGATACGGTCAGTGAGGTTCGGGAGGTGAGAAGTCGATGAAGACTTATGTGGTCGATACTTCGGCTCTGCTACGCCTTTTTTTCCCCGATGGCCCCATCCCAGCTGACCTCGAACTTGTGGTGGAGAAGGCTTCGCTGTCTGAGGTCCGAATTGCCCTTCCCGGCACAGCTTTGGCCGAGGTGGGACAGGTGCTTTGGAAGAAGGAACGGGGGGGCAAGCTGACTTCGTCCGACAGCGATGAGATCCTTTTCACAATCCTGTCGCTTCCGCTCGACATCGTCCCGGACCAGAGTCTGGTAGAGGAAGCGATCCAGACGGCACGCACCACTGGTCTGACGGTCTACGACAGCCTGTTTCTGAGCCTGGCGATTCGAAGGAAGGCCGACCTTATCTCAGCGGACCTGGAACTAATGGCTGCCTGGCAGAAGCTGGTACCGACGGACCGGTAGTCTCCGGGGGCATCATGCTTGCGCTTCTTGGAGCTATGGATTCGAGCCGGATAGGGTCCGGACCAGCCGTGGACCGATGCTCCCCCTGAAACTCGCCGGAGGATCCGAGCGGTAGGCAGCACGGGCCAGATCCGCCCCGTAGACCCAACTGCCCCCACGACACTCACGCGTGTTGCCGACACTGTTGACCGGGTCGACCGAAGGGGCCAGTTCCGTGCTGGCGGGATAATCACTGGTTGCGTCCCACGTCCATTCCCACCCGTTCCCCAGGATGTCGAATAGCCCGTAAACGTTGGGCTCCTTCCCGCCAACGGGCTGAGGACCACACAGGACCCCGCCGGGATAGTACGAAGAACAATCGGCGGCCCCTTCGTATACGGCTGCCGAGTTGCCTCCATACCACGCAATCTGGTCGAGATTGGTGTCCAACGGTGTCCGCCCAGCCGTGAGAATGCTGCCGTCGTTCCCTTCGCTGGCATAGTAGGCGGCCTGCCCGCCCCCTCTGGCGGCCCGCTCCCACTCTGCTTCGGTAGCCAGCCGGTACCCCTTACACTCGTACGGTGTATTACCATCTATCACCGTAATATCAGCAGCAGCAATGCCCTTATGCACGGCGTTCATGCAATGTAGCCATTCGGACTCCACGTCCGTTCCATCGAAACATACTACGTTGGCAAACCCATAACAGAGGGGAAGCCCCTTCTGAGCTGAATACTGATTCGCATAAGCCACCGCATCGAACCACGAAACGCTGTCCACCGGACAGTCGGCCCCGCACCCGACATAATAACTTGGGTCCCACCCCTGAAACGCGGCTTTCCACTCCCCAGCCGTCGTCTCGGTGCTCTGCATTTCGTAATCATGGGTTAACAAAACGAAGTGCAGCAACTCATTGTCCTTCCTGCCAATTTCGGCCTCGCAGGCACCTGGATAACCTTCGGGCGCCGGGCACCCCCCCGGACTGCCCATCCAGAAACCGCCCGCTGGCACCAACACGAACCCGCCGGTCAGACACGGACCACAGTCCAACTCGCAGCCCGTGCAGATTTCGGCATCGTCGCACACCGCATCGCCGCAAACCGGGCCCAGATCCGGCTGCAAGTCGCCCGAAACGTCCGAAACCTGCAAATCCTCTGGCTGAACCAGGTCTGTCTGGTCTGCCCCATCAGCCAGGTCCAGCTCCGAAACATCGCCAACATCCGGCACAGCGACCTCTGCGGTGTCCCCCAAAACCCGGTCCGGCTCAACGGCATCGGCCGGATCGCGTTGGTCCGAGTCAACAACCTCGCACTGGGTCGGGTCAGAGCATACGCAGGCATCCGATCCACAGCCCACGCCAAGCAATACGACGACACCAACAGACATGAATAAACAGCGACTGTATGTCAAAAAGCCCATCTACTAACCCCCCAACAGTTATTAATCTTCGATGGATAGCCTTATAGCCTCAGAGTCAAGCCCCTGTCAAGTTTGGCGAAGCCTGTACCGACCGAAAGGAACGTCGCGTTTCAGGGTCAAAAATTGGTTGGCATCCCCGCCCCCGCCGAGGCTATGACGCGGGCCTGAGGGGGATGTGCGGAGGACGGGGCCGTGACGCAGGCCAGATTCGTTTCTGCCGTGGACGGGCCAAGGAGGTTCGGCCGCCAATTAGCCCCTTCCCCTATCCTTTCATGACGCCGAGACGCCCGATCTTAACGAAATCTTGACACGGCATTGTGCATAGTAGCGCCGGCGTTTGTTTGGACGCCTGAAATGCAGTGGACAGTGGGCGGCAACCGATTCAAAGCCGCCCTGATCGCCGAATCCGGGCTGTGCCCGGAGCGGGGGACCCGAGCAGTTGGGGCGAAGCGCTGCGAAGCGCCGGGAAACCTCTCCTTCCGAGCCCGTCAGCTAACCTCGTAGGCGTGGAACAAGGGGCATCAAAGTGCCCCCTTTGAGGTGAATGATGGCGTCTGACGCTGGGCCGGGGCTTTTCTCCAAGCTCCGCCTTCTGGTTTTCGGGCCTCCCAAAGACTTTCATGACCCCGGGGTGCTGCACAAGATGTCCCTGGTAGCATTCCTGGCCTGGGTGGGCCTGGGGGCCGACGGTCTCTCTTCCTCTTCCTACGGCCCCGACGAGAGTTTCCGGCTGCTTCATGAACATGGGAATTTCGGCTTTTTGCTGTTGTTCCTTGCTCTTGCCACGGCAGTCACGGTTTTTATTATTTCGTACGCATACTCGCACGTCATCGAGCAGTTCCCAAGCGGCGGCGGCGGATACGTGGTGGCCACCAAGCTATTGGGTAAACACGCCGGCGTCATCTCTGGCTCTGCACTGCTGGTGGACTACGTCCTGACCATCACAGTCTCCGTGGCCTCTGGCTCCGACGCCCTCTTCAGCATGCTGCCCATCAGCTATCAGCCCCTGAAACTCCCTGCGGCGGTGATGGTTCTGCTCATCATCACGGCACTCAACATTCGGGGTATCAAGGAGTCGGTCACGGCGCTGGTGCCTATCTTCCTTGTCTTTTTGGCTACCCATGCCGTGTTGATTGTTGGCGGTATACTTACCCATGGTGCCCAGGTCGCCCAAATTGCAGACGAGGTATCGACGGACTTTGCGGCAGCGAAGTCTCAGTTGGGAAGCTGGGGGATCTTCCTGCTGTTCCTCAGCGCTTACTCCCGTGGCGCCGGCACGTACACGGGCATCGAAGCCACCTCCAACGGTATGCAAATCATGCGGGAACCGAGGGTGCAAACCGGCAAGAGAACGATGATGTACATGGCCTTGTCTTTGGCCATTACCGCTGGCGGCATTCTCGTATGCTACATGTTGTTTCATGTGGCGCCGGAACCGGGCAAGACCATGAACGCTGTCCTGGTGGAGAGCTTCGCTGGCAGTTGGAAGCCCTGGGGCATCCCGTTGGGAAGCATTTTCATTTTCCTGACGCTGGTGTCCGAGGGTGCGCTGCTGTTCGTGGCGGTGCAGACCGGCTTCATCGACGGGCCGCGAGTCATGGCGAACATGGCCATCGACTCCTGGCTGCCCCGACGGTTTTCTTCCCTCTCGGACCGCCTGACCACCAAGGATGGCGTGCTGCTTATCTCTGCGGCGGCCATCCTGCTGCTGGTTCTCAGCAAGGGCAACGTCAGCTTCCTGGTCATTATGTACTCCATTAACGTGTTTTTAACCTTCTCATTGACCACCGGCGGCATGTTCCGGCACTGGGTCAAAGAGCGCAAGGTCCGCAAAGACTGGTTCCTGCAAGCCTTGGTGCAAGGAGTGGCCTTTGTCCTGTGCACCTCGATTCTGGGCGTCACCATTGCCGAGAAGGCAACGGAAGGGGCGTGGGTCACCTTCTTGGTCACTTCGGCGCTGATTGCCCTGTGTCTGGCCACGCGCCGCCACTACGAGTCGGTGGACCGCCAGACACGCAAGATTGCCGTGCCGGCTACCAAGGCTCACACAGGCCCCCTGGGCGGTGTGCCCGACCCGCGGCTTCCCACCGCTATCCTTCTGGTTGGACGGTTTGGACCCCTGGGACTCAACTCGCTGGCATCCATCCGGCGGGCCTTCCCCAGTCACTTCAGAAACGTGTTCTTCGTCTCCACAGCCGTGGTGGATTCCGGCGTGTTCAAGGGCCCCGAAGGGCTGAGCCAGTTGGAAACCTCCATCAAGACGGACCTGGAGAAATACGTCGAATTTGCCCGGCAGCACGGTTGGAACGCCGACGCCCGCATGAATTCCCACACCGATGTGGTGGAAGGCCTGACCAGGGAGTGCCTTGAACTGGCTGCAGAGTTCCCGCACGCCCATTACTTCGCAGGCAAGCTGCTATGGAAGAGAGAATCGTGGTTCCAACGTTTTCTTCATAATAATACAGCATTCCAGGTTGAGCGGCGCCTGCAGTGGAAGGGCCTCTCCATGACCATTCTGCCCGTGCGCATCTTCCCGGAGCACGAGCCCCCGACGCCCATCAAGAGCCGCCGGCCCCCGGCCAAGATGTAATCCGAGCCTGCGGGGCATGGCCGGCTCGATGCTAGGGCGGTGCTCGGCGGACTTTACCACAGAAAGTTGATACACTCGGTTTGGAGCGGGGCGAACCTAGTTATCCCACAGGTCTTTGGTGTTCAGAACGGCTTCAACGAACTCCTTGGGCAGTACAAAAGAAGGGGCGCTTAATTCACTCAAGCAGGCAGTATTTAGTTCAATCATAGGTTGTTCAATGAATTGAAACAGGATACTCTCGCCGCAGGACATGCTGCCATCGTCCGGCATGGCATGTTCGAGAGCGCCGTGAGCCCCGCCTTCCACCACAATCACATACTGCCCGGGCCCATCGAACGCCTCCAGCACACCCGACTCAAGCAGGCGGTACGCCGGAGCAAAGGGGTCCATTTCGCCCGAGAGGAAAAGTACGGGGATGTCGGTGACGGCCCATGTCCGGTATTCCTGGGGAAAATCGTATTTGGGCCACTTCGCTGCCTCGGTTACCGGACCGGAGCCGGCTCCGATACACAAGAAGCAGTTCTTTTTCGCCAATTCCAGTTGCTCTGGTGTCAGGCTCCCGAATGGTGCATCTTCTGAGTACAGAATATGGTTTAGGAGCACCTGAGAGAACCGCTCGTCAGAATCAAATCTCATCAATCCGTTATCACCAAACATATATTGATAGAACGCGGATATGGCCATAACATCCAAATAATCACACCGTTCGATTCGATATGCGATTGCCGCTGCGAATGGACGAATCATCTCATAGGGAAGCATCCACGCCAGGAGGGCTTTGAGAGTCTCGGAGGTGGAATCGAGCAGTCCGCAATGCCCGGCGTCGACGTTGGCCCAAAGCTGTTCGATTCGGCCGACGGGATCCTGGCCAAGGTGGGAACTGCAGTCGGGATCCTCGGCACAGTCCTGGAAGTAGAGGCGCCCTGCGTCGCTCCAAAGGGCGTCGTAGTCGTCATAGGTTCTATCCGGCCAGTTGGGAGCATCCAGAATGACGCCTGCCAACTGGTCATCGGGCGTGGATTCCTGAAGAACCCTGTGACCCAGAGTGGTTCCATACGAAGCCCCGTAGACGAAGACAGGCACCCCGGGGCGCCTCAGACGCGACGCCAGCAACAATACGTCCCTTGCAGCCTCAACGGAGCTGAATGCCCGGAGGTCTTCACCCCACTCCGCCTCCAAGGCGGCAATACACTCCGGCCATTCGGTCTCGACAATAGCGGCTCCACCTTCGCTCTCCTCCGACTCCTGCTCGGGACATCCAAGACGTTGCGACAACCCCACGCCCCGGTGGTCGAGTGTCAGGAGTTCGAGTCCAGGATGAAGCCCTGCCAAGCGGGCCATAGTCGGGCCGTAAGAGAGCCCGGAGGCCCCGGGGCCCCCTTGAAGCATCCACATCTGGGCCGACACGGGCCCTTCCGGCGACAAACGCATGACCCAGGCAGGCAGGCGTTTACCCTGCAAATCGCCGTGAAAGAGCGGAACATCGGTGACCACACACCAGGCGCTGGGACTCTCATCATAGCCGGGAATCAGAGGGCAAGGCTCCCAGTCCAGGTCCACGGTTCCGGAGTCCGGCTGTTCAGAATCGACCGCCGAATCGTCGGCCCAGCCTTCCTCTATCGAATCCAAGAACCCGATATCCTGCACGGCGCATATTTCCGAGTCGCCCACGTGTGCACTCCCCGAGCCACTCGACCCACACCCCGCCAACACAAGCACCAGAACGATTGCGCGTCTCACCTGAACCTCCTCCACCACGACGCATCCTGCCCCGAACGGCTCTCCTTCGCAAGGCTGCGTCTGCACCCGTCTTTCGCAATAATGGGGGCCGCCCCCATTGGACTCTCTCCAACGACTCTCCGCCGGAACCCCGAATCCGGGCGGCCGACCTCCAAGGATGGGCTATGAGCGGTGACAGGATACGTGCTGGCAACGGGGTGCCCATGGGAATTTTGGTGGGTCCGCCCGCAACGCCGTGAACCCCAGAGTGGACCAACTGACTACATGGCCTGCTCCAGCGCACCACAATCCACGGGTGCCTGGCCCAACGGGTTCTTCCATGGCGACCAGCAGTATTCGAGCAGCAGGCCCAGCTCCGTCACGCCGACCCAGTACTCGGGCTCTCCGCTTAGCCCCGTCTTGGACGTCGGCGGAGAGTAGTCGTAGGTGCCGTCGGCAACCTGATCGCTCCACAAATCCCAAGACTCCCACTTTGCAAGTTCGTCAATCGAGCGCTGGAAGTACTTGTGAATCAGCCGGACCTCATTCCCGGAGAGCGGGTAGCCCTGTGCTGCGGCCCGCACAAGAGCGGGGGCCATGTCGGCGTGCCAGCGATCGCCTGAGATGG
>CAYTWV010000167.1:0-8598 GCA_964442235.1 uncultured Myxococcales bacterium
CAATACCAAGCGATTGAACTCCATATCGTCGGCCACCAGCAGCCGGACCGGCGCTGAACCGGGGGCCAGGCCCACCACCATGAGTTCCGACTCCTTGGGCTCGGCCATGCGCTCCACCACCTCGGCCAGGACTGTGAACCCGAAGCAGCTCCCCAAGCCTAGTCGGCTTGTTACGGTCAACTCACCTCCCATCATCTCTACGAAATGGCGACTGATGGCCAACCCCAAGCCGGTGCCGCCCGCCTTGGCTCCTCCCTCCGCCTGCTGAAACGGCACGAAGAGGCGGCGCCGATCTACTTCGGAGATGCCCATTCCCGAGTCATCAACCTCCACACCCAGCCGCACGGCGCCCGCCTTCTCTGGTGCCGCGTGTTGAGCTGGCAGCGCCCTTAATCGCAAGGCAATCCCACCCGATTCCGTGAACTTCACGGCATTCCCCATCAGGTTCACGATCACTTGCCGTAGTTTTCCTTCATCCGCCAGAACGTGCCGTGGCACGCCATCGCCCCGTTCGACCACAAACTGCAACCCTTTGGCCTCGGTCCTGGGCCGGAACATGGTCTCGATGTCGCCCATGAGCTTGTGCAAATCAAATGCAGCGGGCACCAGCGTCGCCCTTCCCGCCTCAATCTTCGACATGTCCAGAACATCGTTCAGCAACCCCAGAAGCTGGGCACCACTGGACAGGATGGTCCGAACATGATCCCCTTGCTTGGACGTCAGATCAGGATCCCGTCCCAGAACCTGGGCAAACCCCAGGATGGCATTCATTGGCGTTCGAATCTCGTGGCTCATGTTCGCCAGGAACTCAGTCTTCACTCGGCTGATCTCCTCCTTCTCGGCCGCCAACGCCCGGGCAGCAGCCATCGCTGCCGTCAGTGCCCTGCCCTGCTCCATGCGCTGGGTCGCCAGGCCAACGTTATCTGCAAGAAAGCGCAGAAGGCGTCTCTCCTCCTCGGCCCACTCCTGCTTGTGTCGCACCGCATCAAACCCCATGAACCCACGCAGCTTGCCCCCGGTCGCCACGGGCAGCACCAGAACGGACTGAATCGCTTGGGACTGTAAAAGTTCTCGCTCGTTTGACCAGGACTCGGGCAACAAAGCCACTTCAGGAACATAGATGCTTTCGTCCCGCCCCAATGCCTCCATCCAGGCCGGAAACATGGATACCGGTAGACCTTGCAGGTTGTCCTTCTCTGGCCCTATCCCCGCCGCACACCACTCATGGGTGTTGCTCATCGAGTCCAGTGACGGATCGATGCGAAACAGGTACCCTCGGTCGATTCCGGCAAACTCCCCTAGCCGCCGGAGCATGTCGTTCAGCAAATCGTCCAACTCGGCATCGTCCATGCGGAAGAACGCCGCAGACATAGTCACGAGAAGGTCCTCAAACGCCACTCGCTTTCGCAGCGCCTCCTCGACCTCTCTTCGAGGTGTCACATCCTGGTGGGTGCCGAACATCTTCAGCGGTTTGCCCTCGGCATCCCACGTGGCGACCCTGCCCCTATCCAGCACCCATACCCACTCGCCGCTCTTGTGCTTCATTCGCAACTCGACCTCATAGTAGTCGAGCTCACCTCGCAGGTGCTTCTTTAAAGCCAAATCGCTTTGCGCTAAGTCTTCTGAGTTGGCAAGTTGTGTCCATGTATTAATAGAAACTGGCGCCAGCTCTTCCAGAGTGTATCCGACAATCTCTGCCCACCGTTCGTTGAACACAGTCTCACCTGTCTGTACATTCCAATCCCAGGTGCCGACGTTTGTTCCCCGAATAATGGCGTTCAGGCGCTCCCGCTCCGCATCCAAAGACTTTTCGGCCAGCTTCCGTCGAGTCACATCGACCATGACGGTGAGGAAATGGCGCTTCCCCTGGCTGTGAATCACCTCCCCGGAGAAGAGGCCGTCCAGAAGCGCTCCATCCTTGCGCCGCGCCTGCATCTCGGTCTGGGCCAGACTCCCTTGGTCCAGCAGCTTCTCCCCAAGGGCAACATGGAGGGCCGGGTTCTCGAACAGGCCGAGTTCGGCAGCCGTTCTCCCCAGGAGTTCCTCCCGGGAGTATCCAAGCGTTCGATGGAAAGCGTCGTTGGCGTCGACAAAACGACGCCCCGGAAGGGAAGTGAGAGCCATCGGGCTAGGATTGTGGCGGAACAGACGCTCAAAGCGCTGCTGGGCCTCCTCCTCTGCACCAAGGTCCTTGCTGACCCCAAACATGCAATCCGAACCGTTCCACTTCCCGAACCACACACGGGTCTCCACAGGGACCAGCTCGCCATCCTTGGCGGCCAGAGGCAGAGGGCAACTGGCTCTCTCACCCCGGAACATGGCCGCAAATATCTCCTCGGCCTCCGAACGCTTGTCGGCCGGGTGCATGTTGAGCACGTGCATCCCAAGCAGCTCCGGTGGGTCGTACCCCAGCTTTCGCTCGCAGGCCTTGTTCGCAAAGACGATCCGGCCATCGGGCGTGGCCACAACAATCAGATCATCGATGGTGTTGAAGAGCGTGCGGAAGTTGGTTTCGCTGTGTTCCAGAGCTTGGGCCACCTGCTTCTGGAACGTGATGTCCTCGGCGGAGCAGACCACTCGCTCAACTGTCCCGTCGCTGCGGAGGATGGGCGACCGCATCACCGATAACAAACGCACTTCACCTGAAGAATGCCTTACCCACTCTTCCCTGCGCACCGGCATGCGACGGACGAACGGCTCTCGGTTAGCCCTGAGGCGGTCCTCCGGGTCGTCTTTCCAGAACAGCTCGTGCACAGGTTTGGAAGCACACTCATCCTTGGGCACGCCGATGAAGGCGGCAAAGGACTCGTTCACAGCCCCCACGGTGCTCTCGTCGGTCAGGTACCAGACGAGGGTCTGGATGTTGTCCAGTAGAATGCGCCGCTCTTCGCCAACCCTAGCCAGCACCTCCTGTTCCCGCGCCAGGGCCTCGCTCTGGCGCAGGGCCGCCTCCGACTGCACTCTCTCGGTTGTGTCGTGGACGATAGAATAAAGGAAATTCTTGCCCCCTAAGGTGACACTACTGCTGAAAACCTCAACATCTCGGATGCTGCCGTCTGCCCTACGATGTCGAAACTCGAAGTAGAGGCGCTCTGTCAATTCGGCACGCTCCATTTCCCTAGTCACAGCCTCGGGCGGAAGCGTGTTCAAATCGTGAAATCGCATCTTCCTCATTTGCTCGCAGGGCCAACCATAGAAGGCTTCGGCAGCATCGTTTGCATTGAGGATCATCCCGGTGTCGGGATCAATGATTAGTATGATGGCCGCATGGGACTTAAACAGGGTCGGAAACAGTTCGCCGAATTCCGGCGGACCGAAGGTCTCCAGGGAGCGCTGGCTCTCATCCACTGTCACACGGTCTGTTCTTCGGGCCGTCATGTTCCTACCTCCGATACACTCAACAGTTGCCAAACAGCGTCGGTCTCAATGTTTCCACGAGGCACAAGAGACGAACTATCCCCTCGGGTCGGCTTTGGCTGGGGAACAGGGGCCAAGGAGCCGAAGCAGCGTGGAGTATTCATAGTCCGAAGCCAAGGCTTGCAGCTCAGCCCCAAGGCTGGCATCCGTGCTGGCGATCCGGGCTACGTTTTCCTCTATGGCTTCCGGATGCCCGCTCTCCAACGCCTTGCGCAGGCCTTCCCGGACCTCGACAGACAATCGGCCCAGGGACTCTCTGAGGTGGCCAGCACTCGGGTCAGCCACGCCGTCGTCACCGGCCCACACGTACTCAATCGACAACACCCGTGCGATTTCGCCCAAAAGCTGCTCTTCCCGCACCGGCTTCAGGAGGAACCCGTCGGCTCCGTCCCCCAAGGCCCGAGCCGCCTCGGCACCGCCGGCGCCAGCCCCGATAAGCAGGGCCGCCACCCCGACCATGCCCCCATCGCCCTTCAGTTGGCCAAAGAGGTCAAATCCTTCGTCTGAATCCAATCCCAGATCGAATAACACCAGGTCCGGCTTCTCTGCCGCCAAGGCTCTCTTAGCTTGGGAGGTGCTGCCGGCTTCACGAACCTCGAACCCCACGGCGGACAGCAAGGTGGACAGCATGGTACGGCTCTCCGCTTGCTTGGCCACCACCAGGCAAAGTTTCCTGGGTGTTCCGAGGGCCACCCCCACTACCTTCCGTTCCCGTGCGCCTTGATAGCCTGAGTTTGCGACTCCGGCCACGAAGTCGAACCGGAATACGCTTCCCGATCCGGGGACACTCGTCACGCTGAGCTCCCCGCTCATCTGCCGCGCTAACTGCCTGCTGACAGCCAATCCTAGCCCTGCGCCAGCTTGACGCTTGCCGGCATCCGTCTGGCCAAAGGCTTCAAAGATAGCCTCTTGCTGATGGGCCTCAATGCCGCAACCGGTGTCTTCCACTTCCGCTATGATCCGCACCTCCCGGTTGCCCAAGTTCTCGGCAGTGACTCTCAGCTCAATGCCACCCTGTTCGGTGAACTTCAGAGCATTTCCCAATACGTTGATGAGCACTTGCCTTATCTTGCCGGCGTCAGCGCGAATCCGTTGGGGCGAGTCGTCCGCCACCCTGAGGGCGAGGGAAAGTCCCCGGCTTGTCGCACTCAATCGAAACATGCGCTCGATGTCGAGAAGAAGCTCGGCCAGGTCCAGTTCCGACTCTTCCAGGGGCAGATTCCCTGAGTCCATGCGAGCAAGGTCAAGCACCTGGTTGATGAGAGCAAGCAGGTGGCCGCCGCTTCGGTCGATGGTCTCGACGTACTCACGCTGCCGCCTCTGCAACCCGGAATCTCGCCGAAGCAACTGGGTGTAGCCCAAGACGGCATTCATCGGCGTTCGAATCTCGTGGCTCATTCGTGCCAGAAAATCGGTTTTGGCCCTGCTCTCTGCCTCGGATCGCTGCAACAGAAACCGTTCCTCCTCGGCCCGCTTTCGATCGGTGACGTCCAGATAGGTGCCGGCGGCGCGGAGAGGTTGGCCCTGTTCGTCCCATTCAAGCACCTTCCCACGATCCAGCACCCATATCCAGTCGCCGTAGCTGCTGCGCATTCGCAGTTCGCTTTCGTAGAAGTCGGTTGCACCAGAGAAATGCCTCAACATGAGCTTGCGGGCCCGAGACGAATCCTCGGGATGGATGCGGGATAACCAGGCCGTTATAGGCAGCCGGGTCGGCACCACCTCTGGTAGTCCTTCCACATCCGCCCACCCCCCAGTCACCACGATTTCGCCGGTGGGAATCCGCCAGTCCCAGAGCCCTACCCCAGAGCCCTTGACCGCCAATTCCAAGCGAGTCTCTGCCTCTTCCCGGGCCGTCACGTCGCGGTAGAACGCCTGAACCCCCATTACCTTGCCATCCACCAGATTGGGGATGACGTTCCCCTCCACGACGACCCTTCGACCATCCTGAGCAAGGAAGACGGTTTTCACGTTCAAAACGGATCTTCCCGCCATCACGGCTCGAAGTATCTCCCTGCAATGCAGTTGCGTCTCGGGGGCCAAAATGTCCCATACGGTCATTTCCGCAAGCTGCGTATTCGAGTACCCCAGGACCCTCTTCCAAGAGGGACTGACGAATTCGAATGTTCCATCGGGTCGAACGTGCTGGATCATGTCGTAGGCGTTCTCGATCAGGTTGCGGTATTTGGTCTCACTGGCCTGAAGTGCCTGGGTGCGCTCCTCAACCAAACTCTCCAACCCCAAGCGGTAGCGAGCCAGCTCCAGAAAGACCCGAACTTTTCCCAACAACACCTCCGGATCGAAGGGCTTCATGATGTAGTCCACGGCACCCGACTGATATCCCTTAAACAGATGTTGTTCGTCCGAATAGGCTGCCGTTACA
The DNA here is from genome assembly GCA_964442235.1 of uncultured Myxococcales bacterium. Taxonomy (GTDB): domain Bacteria; phylum Myxococcota_A; class UBA9042; order CAIXZC01; family CAIXZC01; genus CAYTWV01. The sequence goes on from CAYTWV010000167.1 coordinate 5,801, forward strand.
AAAATAATTGGGATTCTTGACGTGGCAGGGTCTCCCAAAAGGATCTCCGCCAGTTCATATCCATCCATCTCTGGCATTTGAACATCTAGAATGGCTAATGCGAAGTTATGTTGCAATGTTAAGGCCAGTGCCTCTTCACCACTGGTCGCCTGCACCACTTTCGCAGGAACCCGCCTCAACGTCTTTTCCAGGGCAAAGAGGTTCTGCTTCTTGTCATCAACGGCCAGAATTACAACTTCCTGCGTACTAGCCATGTGCCTTGCCTCTATCCATATGCTGAAGCAGCTCTCCAATTTGCTGAGGCGAAAGCGCCGCCTCGATACCTACCTCGACCAAACCGGCAGCGGGCATGGTCCGGAATATCGCCGTGTCAGGATCCTGCGCCACGGCTTTGCCTCCTCGCATCTTCACGGTGCGAAGCCCCGCTGCCCCATCCTCGTTGGCTCCCGAGAGCAGTATCGCCATCAAGGCCGACCCCCAGACCGATGCCGCACTTTCGAAGAGCACGTCAATGGACGGACGCGACCATCTCACGGGCTCCTCGACAGACAAGGCAAAGGTGCGCCCGCGTTCCACCAGCACGTGGTAGTCCGCAGGCGCCACGTAGACTCGGCCCGGCCTTACGGGCATTTTGTCCAGCACCTCTATCACCGGCAGCCTGAGGGCGTAGGCAAGGTTCTCGGCCATCAAGCCCTTGTCCTCAGGGTGCAAGTGCTGCACCAGAATCACCGGCAAGGGAAACCCGGGGCCGAGCGTCCCCAGTATTTGCCGCAATGGCTCGGAGGCACCGGCGGAGCCCCCGATGACCACCGCTTCGTAGGGCTGCCCGATTGCCCGTCGGCCCCAGTGGCTCATCGGCCCACTCGCTTCTTGTAGATGCGCGCCTTGTCGTCAACTGGGACGAAGAGGTCTGCCACGGCGGAGAAGGCCAACGTCTCTTTGTCACCCAGGCAGAGAAACCCGCCGTGGTCGAGACTTTCGGCGAAGAGCCTGAGTACTGCATCCTGTAGTTCTTGGTTGAAGTAGATAAGGACATTTCTGCAGATGATCATCTGCATCTCACCAAAAGACTTGTCCATGGCAAGATTGTGACGGGCGAAGGTCATCCGGTGGGAGAGGGAAGCGTCCATGACCCCGGCGTCATACCGCGCACGGTAGTAGTCCGAAAGCGACCCCTTGCCCCCTGCCTTGTGGTAGTTCTGGCTTCCCTGTCTCAGAATTTCGAGAGAGTAGATGCCCGCCTTGCCCGTTTCCAGCGCCGCCTGGTTGATGTCGGTGGCAAAGAGCAAGGAGCGCTCGAAGATACCTTCCTCACGAAGCAGGATGGCCAGCGAATACACCTCCTCGCCCGTTGCGCAGCCCGCATGCCAAACCTTGATGTGGGGCCACGTGCGCAGGAGAGGCACGACCTTGTTGCGCAGAGCTTCGTAGAAGAACGGGTCCCGGTACAGTGACGTCACGCAAACCGAGAAGTAAGGAAGCAACTGGTGGAAATACTGTGGCTCACGTAGAACCCGTGCTGTGACATCAGAGAAGGACTGGACGTCATCCGCCTGGAGGAACTGTCCCAGCCGGCGCTCGACGCTGGCCCGAGCATAATCTCGGAAGTCGTAGCCATAGCGCTGGAATATGGCTTCCAATAGCAGGTTGACTTCGATTCGCTCAATGTCGTTGGTGGGGTCTGCCATATCGGGTCACCGGCCCAGCCAAACACGCATCAGAGATATGAGGCGGTCTGGGTCCACGGGTTTGGAGAGATAGTCCGATGCACCTGCCTCGATGCACCGCTGACGGTCTTCCTTCATGGCCTTGGCGGTAAGTGCGATGATAGGCAGATTCGCCAGGCGCTGCTGGGCTCGGATCCGATGCAGCGCCTCATACCCGTCCATTACGGGCATCATCATGTCCATGAGCACAAGGTCAACGTCGGTCTGCGCAGCCAGCACCGCCAGAGCCTTCTCTCCGTTCTCCGCCTTGATTGGATTCACTCCATGGGCTGCCAGTAGTGTTGTCATGGCGAACATAGTTCGCATGTCATCTTCAACAATCAGAACTTTACGACCACGGAGGGGTTCATCTGTTTCGTGGAGTCTCTTGATCGCCCTTCGCTTGTCTTCTGGCAGGTCACTTACTACTCGATGTAGGAAGAGAGCCACTTCATCAATCAACCTCTCCTGAGAACGTACGTCCTTCAGAATAATCGAGTCTGCATGTAGCCTGAGTGCTGCCTCCTCGTCAGAGGTCAGCTCTCGTACAGTGTGGATAATAACAGGCGGCAGGGAGGGCTTCTCCGCTGCCAGGATCTTGAGCAGTTCCAAGCCCGGCATGTCCGGCAGGCCCAGGTCCAGGACGACCAAATCGAAGGTGTGGGTCCGCAGGGCTTCCAAAGCCCCCTTTCCCGTCCCCGCTTCCAGCACTTTCACGTTGCCGTTGCCGATGATCCGCACGGTTTCGCGCCGCATGGCCGTGTCATCCTCAACCACCAGGACCAGCTTTGCAGCCTCGGCCGAAGCGGCTTCGATTCGGCGAAGGACGGTCTCGATGTCCTCGGCGAGAATGGGCTTGCACGAGTGGCCAATGGCACCAATTCGCAGCCCTTCGGAGGACGGGTCGGCTCCCGAGACGATGTGTACCGGGATGTGACGGGTATCCACGTCCTGCTTCAGAGCGCCCAGAACAGCCCACCCGTCTATGCCGGGCAGGCCGATGTCCAGGATGACACCGTCCGGATGGAATGCCCGCGCCAGGTCCAGGCCTTCCTCTCCCGAGACGGCCACCAGGCAACTGAAGCCACGCTT
>CAYTWV010000168.1:0-8597 GCA_964442235.1 uncultured Myxococcales bacterium
GTATGACATCCCCGAGTTGCCCGCGGACTTTGAAGTCCAGTCCCTGAAAGCAGCATTCCAAGCCTGGAACGACGTCCCATGCGGCCCCGTCGTGTTTGCCGTCACAGGAATGACGATGGCCCCCGTAATCCTGGATTCCGACGCCGTAAATCAAATCGCCTTTGTCCATGACTCCTGGACCAAGTCGGCCACCTATGCTGCCTTAACTACAATCACTTATAATCCATATACTGGTGTACTTCTGGACGCCGATATGGAATTCAATCTGGTTGGGTTCATGTTCTCTGACTGTGTGGACGCCGTGGCCCCCACCGATGGGCGCCTGGGGCCCGTTCCTTTTGCCCACACCGCCGTCCACGAGTCCGGCCATCTGTTCGGGTTGGATCACTCCTTGGAGAAAACGGCAGTGCTCTATTCTTCGGGCAACCCCTACTGCGAGTTCAACCTGCCCGTAGACTTGACCCAGGATGACAAAGACGGCAAGTGCGCCATCTATGGCACAGATGAATATGAGACCACTCCTTGCTTTTCCGAAGAGCCCATCGAGCCCTTGCCCGATTCCGACCCCGACGTTGTAGATGTCCAATCGGATTCATCCAATCCCAATCCCGACGTGCAAAACATCGATTCAGACTCGAAGCCCAAAGAGTGCTGCTGCTCTGCGGCAGCCTCCCCGCACAGCCCGCTCTCCCCATTGGGCCTGCTGTTCGCTCTTGGCCTTGTGTTTATTCTCCTTCGGCTTGTGGTTCGCCCCGTGAATCGCGGCACCCCGGGGGTTTCCTCATGAATGACCATCTCCAAATCCCCGACGAGTTTCTCTCGCCACACCATATGGCCCAAAGCCGTGTCGCCCCGTTGCCCGAACCCGAAGCCCCCAAAGGGTGGTGGATTCGGCGCCTGACCTCGTTGGGGCTGATTCTGCTGGCGTCGGCGATTCTGTTTTTTGCCGACTATCCCGACCGAGGTTTCGCATTCAAAGAGGATACAGCGGCCACCGAAAGCCAAGCCCACAAGATGGTCGTCATGTCCCAACTGGTGGCTCTGCTCCAGAATAACTACGCCTATCCGGACCGACTTCAGCCCAGAAAGATGCTCTACGCCGCCCTGGTCGGTATTCAGGAAGAGTTCGACTCCTTCCTGGTGCGCCCGGCACTGGACCTTCAGGACGAACAAATCAGCGACGCCGACATCCCCACCACCCTGGTCCTGCAGTTCGGAAACGCCACCATGACCTTCGGCATCGAGAACGTCCGCGATGTCTACTCCATGACCTGGAAAATGATGGAGATCCTGGATGCCTTCGCCGTGACCAAACAGATCGCCGAGAAGATGCAGGATGCCTCTATCAATGGTTTGTTATCGGTCCTTGATCCGCACACCACATACCTGAGCGAAGCCGAATACAACGAGATGCGGGTCTCTACAAAAGGATCGTTCGGTGGCCTTGGCATCGTCATCTCTGTCAGGGATGGCAAACTGACCGTCGTCTCCATCATGCCCGGTACCCCCGCTGCCCGACACGGCATCAAGCCCAACGACAGAATCGTCCAAATTAACGAAGAAAGTTCCATCAATATGACGGTGAATGAAGCGGCTACGCTTATGCGTGGCGACCCGGGAACCTATGTTGACCTTTCGATTATGCGAGATGGATATGTCAAGCCGGAGAGAATCTCGATTCAGCGAGAGGTGATCAAAGTAAAGAGTGTTGTCACCGCAAAACTGGCGGGAAACATCGGTTACGTCCGGGTCAAGGGGTTCCAGGAGGACTCTGCCCAGGAGGTGGCTTCGTTCCTGAGTTCGGACTACGCCAATGAGCCGCTCAACGGCATCATTCTGGACCTTCGGGGCAACTAGGGCGGGGTGATGTCCGCTGCCCTGGATATGGCCGACCTGTTTATGTCGGGCGGCACCATCTTGACCACGGTGCAGCGTGGCATGGAAAACCCCGAAAACGAGACCGCCGTTGCGGGACAGCCCTACGAGTCTACACCCTTGATCATCCTGGTCGACCACGGCAGCGCCAGCGCCTCGGAGATTGTGGCCGGAGCACTTAAATACACCGACAGGGCCCTGGTCATCGGCGAACGCACCTTTGGCAAAGGTTCGGTCCAGTACATCGAGGAGTTGAAGAAGGGTGCAGTCAAGATGACCGTGGCCCAGTATCTGGGGCCCCATCTGGAGATCATTCAGGGCATGGGCATAGAGCCCCACGTGTTGCTTCGGCCCATGACCCACCGCCGCTGGGTTTCTCCTCCTTCGTTTGTCGACGAGTTCGAAGGCGAGGGGGCACTGCCCTATCACCTGGATCGAGCCGGGGAGCAGTTGGCGCAACAACCCTCTTTGTATCATCTGCGATACGTGGTTCCCCTCGACCCCGAAGAGGATGCCTCCGCCGACGACCAGCCGATTTTGGATTGGCCGGTTCAACTGGCACGGGATTTGATTGCCTATGGCGGCTCCCCCACCGCCTCGGAGATGCTGGATTTGGGCAGCACCGTGCTGGCCGACCACGAGGCGGAACAGAATGTGGCCATCGATGCACTGGCCGCCACCGAAGGCAAAGTCTGGGAGCCCGGCCCCCTTCCTACCGATACCCACCTGGAGTTGACCGCCAAATTCGAGCCGTTCCCCATCGTGGGCGGTGTTGAATCCTGGCTGAATGTGCAGGTCACCAACCATTCCCCGCAGACCGTGCATCTGCTGTATGCCCGGACGGACTGCGACGACAGTCGATTCCATGGCCGAACCTGCCTGATTGGCACCTTGGAAGCCGGCGAGACCGCCGATTGTGCCATCCGCTTCAAGCCCTCGGAAGGGGGCATGGGGCGCACGGACCGCCTTTGGGTCGACCTGCTTAGTGGCCTGGACGAACCCTTGGCTTCCACCGAGATCATTTCCCAGGTCCTGGAGAATCCTGCGCCAACCTTCGCTCTCTCCTGGTTCCTCAAAGACGATGCGGGCAACCGCAACGGGTTGCCGGACGTCGGGGAAACCCTGGCCGTTGGCCTTCGAGTCACGAATCTGGGCCCTGGCCCCCTTAAAGGCGGGCTTGCCGTCCTGAAGAACCTAAGCGGCCCCGCTTTGTATCTGACCAAAGGACGGGCGGACCTGCCTGACCTTGCCCCAGGACAATCGGCCGTGGTCTTCCTGGAACTTACGGTACAAAAGGAATCCGACGAAGGCGTTTGGAAGTTTGACGTCGGGGTCGTCGACCCCACGGGCAAGCGCCACTTCACGGCCACAGAGACCTTGACCTTCCCGGCACAGCCCGAGCGCTCCAGCCTGGTCTCCGGATCGCTGGCCCCCGCCACAAAAACCTTCCAGGTCCTCTCGGCTCCCTATTCCGAAGCGCCGGTCTGCGCCCTGGTCAAAGGCCCCGGTACCCTGAAGTACGACGCCTCCTTCCGCGACTTCTATCGAGTCGGGCTGCCCGATGGCATGGTCGGCTGGGTCCCCCGTGACGAGGTCCAACTGGTTCCTCCGGGCCCCGCACCCCGATTTGAACCCCTGTTCATCGCCCAGGAGCCCATCTTCACCATCACCAATCTCTCCGCCTCTACCCAGATTGGTACCGACACCACCTTGTCCGTCAGTGGCGTTGTGGACTTCGGCCTTGCAGCGTCTGTTTCCCAGGCGGGCGTTTCGGTGTATAACGATGGAATCAAGGTCGATATGACGTATTTTGGAGACTTGGATAGCGATGCCGGACTGGTCCCCTTCAGCTTTGAATTGCCCCTTCATCCCGGCTCCAACGCCGTGGTGCTTACGGCATTCCAAGAGGGGCGAACTCCCGGCTATCAATCGCTGTTCTACTACCGCCTGGAGCACTAGAAACTCGGTGTTCCTGTTTGGGGCAGCGGCCCTTCCCGTGAGGTGAACCGATGAGAAGACTGGTCACTATCCTGCTTCTTTGCCTGTCGATTCTGGCACCGGAAATGGCTCAGGCCGACGATGTTAACGCCCTGCTCGAGCGCGGTATCCGTGCCTACAACAGCGGGCGAAAAGACGCTGCCTACGACCTCTTCAAGCAGGCCGAGGCCATTGAGCCCACCGACCCCAATGTCCTCTCCAACCTGGCTCGGCTTACCGAAGTCATGCAGCGCTGGGACGAGGCCGTCTTGTATTGGACCGCCTATGTCAATCTGCATGGCGAGAAAATCGCACCGGCCCTCAAGGACGAGGCCGTTCGTGCCATCGCCAAAGATGCCAAATCCATCCCCAATCGTGCCACCCTGGTCATCAAAGTCACCCCCGCCAGCGGCAACATCCGCCTGCGAGGTACCGAGATGGGCAAGGGAACCGTCACTCTGGTGGTTACCGCGGACAAACCCTATCCCGTGGAAGCCCATCTCGGGGACCATGACGCCCCCGCTGCCACCACACTGACCCTGGAGAAGGGCGAAAATCGCACCCACACCATCCAACTGAAACCCATCACCTTCTACTGCACCGTCAACTTGGAAGTGTTTCCCGCCGAGGGCGTGCAGGTCTTTCTGGATGCCGTTCTGGTCGGAGATTTGTCCAAATCCGTCCAGGTCGCCGAGGGCCGTCGCTTGATTTGCTTCAAAAAGGCCGGTTATGACCGCTGGTGGCGTTACCTTGAGGTGCGCCGAAATCAGTCACAGATGCTGAAGGTCGATTTGCGTGAAAAAAGCCGGGGCGACGAACCGTGTGATGTCCTGCCTCCCCCCGACCAACGCTAGACTCCGTCCTATAATCCCTGTCTAGAATGGACTAAAACGATTCTCGGTCCAGTATGAATCCCGAAGCAACTCCTGCTGCCGAAGCAGTGCCGAATAGTGCCCCGTCTCCCAATCCGCCAACTCCAGGAAGAACCGCTTCACGTCCTGCTCCGAGGCCGCAATGGCCTGGTCTTTGTAAAAGCGGATGGCATTCTCTTCCAACTGCACACCTACAGACAGCGCCGTCATCTCAAAGTGAGCGTCTGCCGCACGCTGCTTGATCTGCTCCGAGAAGATGGGGTACGCATCCGAAAGCCGCTTAGGATTCCCAAGCGCCATGCTTGTGTCCACAGTTCCCTTCGTCTGAAGTGAACGAAGCTGCGCCTTCAAAAACTCGGCGTGGTGAAACTCCTCTGCCGCCAGACCCTCAAAGACCTCTTTGCCTTTGGCATCCGTTGTACTGGCCGCCGCCATTCGATAGAAGTGCTGTCCTTCGATCTCCGCCTCAATCGCCCGTTTCAACGCTTCTTGCAGCTTCAGAAACTCTTCATTAAGCATGACGCCTCCTCCTGTAGGTTCGGGGAATATAGACACACCCCTGGTGACCGGCAAGACACCCCATGGAACCAAAATCTATCCCTTCACCGATCCCGCCGTCAATCCCGCCACCAGATGCCGCTGGAGCACAAAAAACAATCCCATTACCGGAATGGAAACAATAATCGATGCTGCCGCGAATAATCCCCATTGGATTTGTTCGCCGACATACATCTGGATTTCCACGGGCAGTGTGAAGGAACTGGGTTCCGTCATGAATGTGTAGGCCAATACAAATTCGTTCCACGCCGTCATGAAGCTGAACAGCGCCGTCACCGCCAGTGCCGGGGCCGACAAAGGCAGCATGATCTTCCAGAAAATAGTGAAACGGCTGGCCCCATCCATCAGCGCCGATTCCTCCAAGTCCTTGGGAATGGTGTCGAAGTACCCCTTCAACATCCACACACAAAAGGGAATCGAGGTCGTGCTGTAAACCAGAATCAGGCCGATTTGCCGATTCAACAGCCCGGTCACCTGCATCACGATAAACAGCGGGATCATCATCAGAATCCCGGGAAACATCTGCGACACCAGGAACGCCATCAGGCCGCCTTCTCGTCCCGCAAACTTGAATCGCGAAAACGCATAGGCCGCCGTACACGCCAGCGTCATTCCCAGCACCGTTGTGGCCAACGAAATCACCACACTGTTCCAAAGGTGCTGACCAAACACCCATACCCCGTTCTCTTCACGACCCAGCACCGTCACGAAGTTGGACAACGAGGGCTGATCCGGCCAGATGGAGAGCGTACTCAGACCCGACTCCCCGTCCGAAAACGCCAGCTTCAATACGTACAACAACGGGGTCAACGTCAGCAGGGTCACCACAACCAGAAACAGGTGCAGTCCCAACGTGCTCAGCTTTGCGGATAGACGTCCTCTCATTCGAACGCCCCCTTGGTCGCCTTGGTGACCCGATTTGTGACCACGGTATATAACATCAATATAACGAAAATAAGGATGCAGTAGGCAGCGGCGACTCCGTATTGATTCAATTCTTTGAAGAAACGGTACGCCTCGGTAATCAGAATGTTTGTTTGATTATCAGGGCCACCTCGGGAAACCAGATAGATCACGTTGAACATGTTGAAGGTCCAAATCGTGCCCAGGATAATCGCCGGGAACAACGCAGGCTTCAGAAGCGGCAACGTGATGTGTCGGAACTTTTGCCAGCGAGATGCACCATCCACGTCCGCTGCCTCATAAAGCTCCCCAGGAATCGACTGAAGCGCACCCATGGAGACCACCATCATGAACGGGAAACCCAGCCAGATGTTCGTCGCCAGATTGGCCCCGAAGTTGGCCCAGAAACTCTGTCCGAACCAGTCGGGGCCCTGAATTCCCACCGCCTCCAGAAGCCGGTTGATGGCCCCGATTTTCGCTGTGAACATCCAACGCCAGATCAGCGCCGTGATGTAGTTTGGAACCGCCCACGGGACAATCAGCAGCACACGGAACAGCCCCTTGAAGCGCACCTTGGGATTCACCAGAACCAGTGCCAGACCCAGGCCGATACCCACATGCAGGAAGATATTCGAGACCGTCCACAGGACCGTCACGCCCAAAGTGAAATAGAAGTTGGTGTCCGAAGTCCCCGACGGGAAAAGAATCGTCTGGAAATTCTGCAACCCCACGAACTCATAGTCTTGATTAAAGAAGGCCAGCCCCACGCCCATCAAAAAGGGCACCAGAACCAGCACCAACATGCCCAGCATGGCCGGGGCCACATAGGCGTATACGCCCGGCATCCTGGCCATCCCGGCCACCACGCCCGACATGCCGCCAAGCCCCCACGCACACAACCCCAATAACACCAGCAGCAGCGCCGCAATGGGCCACGCTACACCCATCGCCATCGCCGAACTGGCCTCGGGACCTTCGGAAACCACCAGCGCACCCTGAGCCGTTCGACCCAACTGCAGCGCCCTGGGAGCCTCGTCAAACACCTGGGACCACTTCGTGGAAAGTTCGTCTACCGACGTCGGGTCGGTCCACTGCGCCATGTTGGCCACCCGAGTCACAATGGTGTCTCGGCCGTCAACCAACTGCTGCCCCACTCCCACTTGATGTACATATAACAAACCCACGGCCGCAATCACGGCAATGGCCCCGCAAATGGCATACCCCCGCCACGGATGAGTCCCGTCTCGGCGCAGCCACAGCGCAAATCCAATCAACCACAACAGCAGCAGAATTGCTGCCGGAACCACCAAAACTTTGCCCGAAACCACGGGAATTCGCTCGACGCCAACCACGCCCATGAACTGGTCGCCCGCCCAAATGGGCCACAACCCCACCATGGTTGATTGTTCCCCTCGCTTCACACCCCACGCCAGTTCCCTGGGGCTGGTCTCTTTCCCCCCGTCGGGCTTGCTGAACCGCTGGTCCAGCTTGGCTACCAGGGCCAGAACACTCTCGGTGACCTCATCGCCCGATTCTTTGGCTTCCGGAACATCCAGCCAGACCTTCGCCGGCCGAGACACCCCAAGATTCTCCAGTTTGCGTCCCCGTTCCACCAGGAACACTCGACGGGTCCCCTCTTCTTTCAGCATGGCCTGGGCCAACTTCGCCACGTCGCCCGTTTGGGCCGTCGCCTTGGCCAACGCTCCCTTGGCGGGTTGCGTCCCCAACTCCGCCTCGGTTGCCAGCGCCAGTTCCATGCTGCGCCCCAGCGCATCAAACACCGCCAGACGAACCTCCCGGCCGTGTTCGATGAACCGAACCACACCCAGTCCGCAAAGCACTACGACAATTGCCAGCAGCGCCCCACTTAGCCAGATGTGCAGTCGACTTGCGGTCCCCATCTACCGCTGCCTCATCTTCGTAATGTCGCTCTCGACTTTCGTCTGGGCCTCGTCCAAAGCAACCTTGGCATCCACGCCACCAAACACCGCCTTGCGCAGCGCATTGTCCACCGTAGACCAGACCGCCTGCATCTCCGGCCGGCTGGGCATCACCACCGTCATGTCCGCCTGCTGACGGAAGACCTGCAGGGCCGGGTTGCCCTTCGCAAGGATCTCGGGAATTTCGTACATCGCCCGGTTGGCTACCAACTGCTGCCCCATCACAAAACGAACCAGGGCAGCTTCGTCGCTGACCAGCCATCGCATCACCTGGAAACTGGCCTCTTTCGAAGCCGAAGACTGGGACAGGAACACCCCTTCGCTACCCAGATAGGGCTTGGGAGTCTTGCCCGCAGCCACGTCGGGCAACAGCGCTACGCCATAGTCTACCCCCTCGGCCACTTCGCCCAGGAACCACGACCCCTTGATCAAAAAGGCAGCACGACCCGCATTGAACAGGAACGTCGCCATG
>CAYTWV010000169.1:0-8589 GCA_964442235.1 uncultured Myxococcales bacterium
CATCGTGAGCCTCCATTGACCGTCAAAGTGGCAGCAGTGTACCCCTTTACGCCACTACGGTAAAGATTCAATGCGCACGCACGGCCCGCAGCGCACGCAACGACACACTCTCCCCTGCGTCCAAAGTCCGCTGCCGGTCCCGCCGTTGCGGGGGAAGCGGGTCTCAAGATCAGCGACGTGGGGGAGATGACCGTATTGGACCCTCATGAAGTCCATCGTCAGGGCGGCCCGTAACGCTTTGGCCGATTAGCCCCAATGCCACCCGATCCGGTCCCTTGCAGACGTGCATTCGTGAGTCACTTGCAAGGCTCTTCGCGACCCAATCCGCACCCCATGGCAGTGTGCTCCATGTTTCGTTGACTCGCCCTCCTGTGGCTGGTATTGTAGGCGAGGCTGACGGCTAGTTATGGCCGAACATCGGGAGGTTCGGATGAAACGGGCATTTTCCTCACTCGTGCTCTTCTCTTTGCTTGTCGTGCTTGGACTGGCGTGTAGTACCCCCAGTGCCCCGCCGCAAGACGTCAAGGAAGACGTTCCCCACTCCGATGTCGCCGATGTTCCGGGCGATGTGGATAAGCCGGACGGCCTTCCCGATGGACAGCCCGATCTGGATAACGTCGTGCCCGACGAAATCGAGCAGCCCGACATCAAGGACGTTCGCCCGGACATGCTCGATATCCCGGACGAGGTTGGTCCCGACGTGGAGATTCCCGACGTGTGTGTCGGAGATGCCTGCGCACCCGAGTGCGACATGCCCTGCGCCGGCGACCCGGAGTGTGTAGGCAAAATTGACGGCGCCGATTCCTGCAACACCGAGCGCTGCCTGTTCGATGCCGTCTGCGGCTCGTTCCAGTGCAAGCTGTTTTCGCAGCCCGGGTGTTGCGAAGTCGATAATGACTGCAAGGACAATAACTCTTGCACCATTAATGAAAAGTGCTTGTCCGATAAGACCTGCACTTATGAAAACGATGATTCGAATCCCGATTGCTGCATCAATAAGAACTTGCTCAATCTGGATTTTGAAGACGGAATGATGCCTCCGGACAGCAAACTGGTTATGCTGGACTACTTCACCGGCGACAAGGTCGCTTGGGGGCTCTCCTCGGCGCCCTGCGCCAGCAAGTTCGCCCTCTATCTTGGCGACCCCGACTGCAAGACGTACTACAACGGTCAGTTGGACGCGAATTGTTCCCCCGTAGAGGACATCGCCTGCACCACCCTGACTCAGGATGAGGTTTGCCCTCCGCCGAATCAGCTCTGCGACGTGACCGGGACCAACCCCAAGAATACCTGCAAACCCAACCCGGCCCCAACCTACGTCAAAGTGGACCTCACTGCCCCCGAATTGAACTTGCCGGAATCGGCCCTGGTAACCGTCACCTTCGACATCTGGACCGAGACCGAACCTGAACTGCCCGGGGCTGGCGACGCCTTCAAGCCCGACTGGTTCTATCTGTTTGTTAAGCCTGCCGGCGGGGCCGAAACCCAGGTCTTCACCACCAAAGAGATGAAGAACACCGACGGCAAGTGCATCACGATCTCGGCTGACCTTAGCGCCTATGCTGGACAGTCCGTTGATTTGATCTGGCGCTTCGACACTCAGGATCAGGCCAATAACTTCTTCGAAGGGATCTACCTGGACAACATCAAGGTGATGTCGTACTGCAAGAATTGCAATGCAAATTCTCAGTGCTTTGATGATGATGTGTGTACCTCGGATACCTGCAATATGTTCGCTAACAAGCAGGATCAGGGCTATTGCTCCAATGCCAAGCAAGACGTCTTCTGCAAGCCCTGCGCTGGCGTGGCCGACTGCCAGAACGCCGGGCCCCATCCCGCCGACGAATTCTGCTGGCCGCCTTCGTGCGAGGCGGGACTCTGCCGCTGGGATCCCAACCCCAGTTGCTGCAGCGCCGTGGCCAATCTGTCCGACTACTTCCAGTCTGGCTTTGAAGCGGGAAATGCGTCCAATGGCTACTTCCTCTCTCCCGCCTCCGGAAATGTGGGCTGGCAGGTTGTGGACACCCAAAGCTACAACGCCGTTGCAGATCCCACCGCCGACAACTTCTCCATCTATTTTGGCAATCCCGTCTCGGGCACCTACAACTGCGGAACCCTGCAGTGCAAGGGCCAGTTCACCACCCCCTATATCGACTTGACCGATGCGGATTCCAACGCCTATGCCAAACTCACGTTCCAGCTCAACCTCTCTACCGAGTTTGATGAACTGGATCCCAACTCCTATCCCCCGGACAACGCCCATACCTCTCGAATCGATGTGCTCTTTGTGGAAGTCGTGGCTCCCGATGGAACCATGATCAAAGAGGTCTGGAACTCCGACGTGGTCAAGGGAACTACCGGTGGAGCCTGGGCGCCCCAGTGGGCCGACTTGAGCGACTTCAAGGGCCAGAAGATCGCCCTGCGATTCCGCTTTGATACGGGCGATATCAATCCGCCCAACAACGATTTTGGTGGCGTTTATGTGGACGAACTGAAGGTCGAGACCGTTTGCGACGCCGTTTGCACCGGACCCCTGGATTGCCCCGCTCCGTCGGCGTGCAGCACGGCCACCTGTTCTGATGGCCGATGCGGTACCGAAATGATCCAGGATTGCTGCACCGCCGTGGTGAACCCCAACTGCGATGATAACGACCCCTGCACCGTGGATTCGTGCAACGTCGGCGCCCAGACCTGCTCTCACTCCTTCAGCGCCGATCCCAATTGCTGCACGGCCTATCCCAAGCTGTTGTTGGATACCTTCGTCTCCCTCACCAGTGAGGATTGGACCTTGGCCAACTCCGGTGCCCTTTGCGGAAACGGTGCCTGTACCGCCGAAGAGTCGTGCCTGACCTGCCCGAAAGACTGCAACCAGTGTCTGGTCTCGTGGCGCGTCACCGACCACCGCTCCTCGTCCGCTCCCTACTCGCTCTACTTCGGCAATCCGGCCAATTGGACCTATGCCAATGGTGCGTTGAACTCCGAGGGCACCATCGTCTCGCCTGCGCTGCAGTTGCCGCCCTACGGCGTGCCTGCCGTCAGCTTCCGGCTCTGGTTGGATACCGAACACGTCAGCGTCTTCAACACCTTCGTTGAACCCAACGATTACGACATGCTCTCCGTGTACGTGGAAAGCTCCGCAGATGGCCAGACCTGGGGAACCCCTGTGTTGGCCTGGAACTCCATGTCCTGGGACTTCAAGGGCAGTTCCTATGATCCCAACACGGGTTCCGTGGGCTGGAAGGACGTCTCGTTTGGTCTGGACACCCTGAACCTGGGCTCCAAGTATGTCCGGTTCTCGCTGACCTTCAATTCGCTGGATTTCTCGTCGAACAACTATGAAGGCGCCTATGTGGACGACTTCAAGATCTTCACCCTCTGCAACCAGCAGTATGAGTGCCTCTCTCCCTTCGAATGCAACGAGGCCACCCCCACCACGCCGGCTTGTTCCATGGAATCGTGCACCGGTGGCAAATGCGGCTTCGACTTCAACGTCCTGAAGCCCGGTTGCTGCACGCAGACCGTGCTTGCGGGTGGCAGCTTCGACTTTGACGGTCCTTGCTCGATGGAAGGTTGGGTGGCCAACCCCTCTAGCGATACCGTGAAGTGGCAGGCCGACAACTTCAAGAACCACACCCCCGGCGGGCAGTGCGGCCTCTATTTCGGCAACGCCACGACCCACACCTATGAAAAGGGCACCTCTATTGTTGCCGGCAAGGCCACAAGCCCCACGGTGGATGTCAGTGAACACGACAAGGTTCAGGTCTCCTTCTGGCTGTACGTGGATGTGAAGGATCTCTCCTACATGCTGGACGCCCTGACGTTCCAGGTCGACTATGCCCCCGCCCCTGGTCAGGCCGCCATCAACACTCCCGTCACCGTCTGGTCCAAGCACTGCTCCAACTCTGATGACGCCCAGTGTGCGTTGACCCCGGCCGGAAGCCCCTGCGATGTGCTGGGATGCGGCGATCTGGCGCTGAATCAGTGGGTGCAGTTCAGCTTCATTATCGATTTCACGAAACCCGAATTTGATGGCTGGATTTGGGACAACTTCCCGGCCAAATACGCCATCTTCAAGTTCCAGTTCAATTCGGGCGACAATGTGGCCAATGACGGCCTTGGCGTGTTCGTCGACGACTTCCAGGTCAAGAGCCTCTGCCAGTAGGCCCTCTTTCACTCTCCACCTGACTCTCAAAGACCCCCATGCAAGCCCAGCCTGAAGACCGCATTAACTCTCCCTCATCGTTGTCTTCCCGGCTTGCCAAGGGCGCCTCTTTGGTCAGCGCAGCCTTGCTTGCCTCGGCCGCCGCAGCCTTCCTGGAGTGGGGTCTCTATTCCCAACGTACGGGTGGGGTAGGGTATCTTTCGGTGCTCATGGTGCTGTCACCCGTCGTGCTGCTGCTGGCGATCCTGGCGATTGTGCCCGTCTTATGGGTGACACAGCGCGTCAACCCCCGATTCGAGGGCCTCTTTGTTCCCGATGCTGCGCTGCGTCGCCGCAGGCTCTTCTGGGCTCTGATCTTTACCATGCTGCTTTTGGCGCTGATTCCCTATCCGCTGTTTCGAGTCCTGCAGGAGTTGGCTCGCACCGTGACCTCTGCGGCGGTATCTCGCATCTTCATCTCCTTCGCATCGGTCATGGCCCTTGGAGTCTCGGTGGTGGGTTGTGCAGCCGTGGGGTTTGGCCTGGCCTGGTCTCTGCGGGCCGCCTGGGTTGCCCGACTGAAGCCCAATTTGTTATGGGTCTGGACCTTTGCGTTCCCATTCCCCTTCCTGTGGCTTCCGCTGGGCTCAACCTTTCGGGCGCCCGTGGCCTTCACTCCCGCTGCCCGGTTGCTGGTTCCGGCCCTGATTGTGGCGTTGGTGCCGCCTTTTGCCTGGCTTCTGGGCAGGCTCCCCAAACGAGTTGCCATCTTGGCGGCCGCCACGCTTGGTCTGGCAGCACTGGTGCTGGGAGGCCTGGGTATTTCAGGGATTCAGTTTCGCTCGGCCGCAGTGCTGCGTGCCCCGTTCACCGTGCTGTTCTATGAACCCCTGCGAAGCGCAGCGGATTTGGACGGGGATGGCTTCACCCAGTTGTGGGAAGGCCGAGACTGCAACGAGGACGACCCCTCGGTGCACGACCGAGCTTTGGATGTGCCGGGGAACGGAGTGGACGAGAACTGCGACGGCGAAGATGCTGCTTCGGACCTGGTGGCGCTGGACCTTGGCCCCAATGACCCCTTTCCGTATGCCGACGCCAAACCCTATAACGTGGTCGTGATCGTCCTGGATGCGGTTCGGGCGGACCACGTCCGCAGCTTCGGGTATGCCCGGGATACCACTCCGAACCTGGACCAGTTGGTCCAGCAGTCGCTGGCCTTTTCCCAGGCCTACTCGCAGTATCCCTCCACGGGAGGGTCCATTCCTTCGATCTTGGCCGGGCGCTACCCTCATATGTTGACCTGGCTTCCCCCGCGGCGAAGGGCCGATTTCCCCCTTTCGCCAGACAACGTCCTGGTTTCGGATACCCTTCGCAACAACGGGTATTTTACCGGCGCCGTGTTATCAAATTGGCTGCCCAGCCACATCCTGGGCCTGGTGGATCACTTCGATGTGGTCTATCCGCTTGGGGATAGCGACGAGTGGAAGCGAATCGCCTATTCCTCCAGCCCCATCTCGACGGCCAAGGGCATTGAGTTTCTGAATGATCGTCCCAAAGGCCGCCCCTTCTTCCTGTTGTTGCACTATGCGGATCCCCATGCTCCCTATGTCACACACAAGGCGCCGGGGCGCTACTTTGGGGCTCGTCCCCAAGATCGTTATGACTCGGACATCCACTGGACGGACCTCTGGATGGGACTGTTCCTTCATTACTTGGACCACGTCGACTTGTGGCAGGACACGGTGGTTGTGGTTCTTGCCGACCATGGCGAAGAGTTCGAGGAGCATGGCATGAAGAACCACGGGAACCAACTGCATGTGGAGAGCCTTCATGTGCCCTTGGTGGTCCGTGTGCCGGGAATGGAGTCGGGGCGGGTCATCGAAGAACCTGTGGCCCTGATTGATGTGGTGCCTACGATATTGGATCTGGTTGGCATCGAAGACGGCAGAAAACAGATCCAGGGCCAGAGTCTCTTGGGGCCGGCATTTGCCGGGCCGGGTGATGCGCAGCGTCCAATCTTTTCGCTGCTGGCAGACCGTGAGCCGGGTCCCACTCGACGGGCCTGGTCCGTCCTGGTGGGAGAGTCGAAGCTGATCCTGGACCCGGACGAAGGCACCACAAAGCTGTACAACCTCAGGGGTGATCCCGCGGAACAATGGGATATCTCAGGGACGGACCTGGATACGCTCCAAAAGCTGAGAGACCTTCTGGATTTGTTTGCCTCCCGGGCCCATCCGTCGTTTCTTGAGTTTTAGGAGTTTGCAGGGCGTAGATCTTCTTGCCTTCCGTGCCCGTTGGCCCGGTTGTGTCTGCTCCTTCGCAGTCGTCGCCGTTTTTGGTTGCCGTCGCCGTCGCCGTCGCCGGCCGATCCGACCACGTTTGATCTTCGGTGAGCGGGGTCCTGGATAAGTTCAGGAATGTTGCAGCACCATTGCTTCTGGGGGCAGCATGGCTTAGAATTCCGTGGTACTTTTGTGGCGGTGTCCATGCGACGGCTGGGTTTGGTGGTACTACTTTTGTGTTGGGCTCCTCTGGCGCAGGCCGGGGAATGGGGTGCCCTAGGGGCCGGTTATCGTTTTGCCGGGGTCCCGGATTTCTTGATAAATGGTACCTTTGAAGACCACCAGCCCATCACGGTTCATTCGGGCTCGCTGGATTATCTGTTTCAGGATTCGGGCAGCACGTGGCGCGTGGGGTTGACGCTGGCACAGTTTGCCATTCCCGACGGGTATTGGCGCCTGCCCGAGACACGAGTCGACCAGGCTGTATACTCCGAGTTTCCCATTGGTATGTTCGGAGTCACGGCGGGATATTCGTGGCAATTCGAGTTGACCGGCGGTCTCTACTTCTCACCGACGGTGGGGGTGGGGCTGCTTTATGTGTATGGGGACATCTACGCAACGGAACTGATCCCGGGCTGCACCGGCAAGGTGACAGAGTGTGGTCACTGGAATGATGTGACCCGCCACGAAGTCTCGCTGACCAGCCGATGGATGCCCCTGTTCTAGCTCTCCGCTGCGCTGCAGTGGGAATTCCTGGCAGGAAGTCTGGTCGGATTGGAAGTCGGGGTAGTCAACCTGCCCTATGCAGGGGTGACGTTTCAGCAATCCCTTGACCTATGAGTGGGAAGCAGGAAGGGGGGCACGTGCACGAAGGTAAGCGAAAAATAGACCTGATTCGGACCATGCTGCTGGTGTTGGGGCTTGTGTCGTTTTCAGTGCCCACGCAGGGTGCCTTGGCCGACGAATGTACCCCTTCGTGTGGCGGCAAGAGCTGCGGCGACAACGGATGCGGGGGGACCTGCGGCCTGTGCCAGGCCAACTTCGTTTGCCAGGCAGGAGAGTGTGTATTCCAGGGCGGATGTGATGTCTCTGCGTCCCCCGGTTGTGGCGGTTGCCTGTGTGAAACCTGTGTTTGCCAGCAGGACCCGTTTTGCTGCTCTGCCTCATGGGATGCCATGTGTGTGGCCCGATGTTCGGTGGCATGCGGGGGCTGTGGCACCATGGCGGCTTGTGGCGACGGGACCTGTCAGGCCTCCGAAACTTGTGATACCTGTGCTTCCGATTGTGGGGAGTGTGTGACCGAATGTGGCCAGGTCGGCACCGTGGGATGTTGCATGGGCCAGGTCCGCTTCTTTTGTGACTCCGGAAAATTGCAATTGGAAAACTGCGCTGGAGTGGCTGGCCAGACCTGTGGCTGGAGCCTGACGCAGC
Organism: uncultured Myxococcales bacterium; assembly: GCA_964442235.1. Lineage (GTDB taxonomy): Bacteria > Myxococcota_A > UBA9042 > CAIXZC01 > CAIXZC01 > CAYTWV01. The sequence continues at coordinate 7,855 of CAYTWV010000169.1, forward strand.
AACAATACCGGTGTGGGCAGCAGGGCTTTGACCCGTCGTTGACATGGCCCCGGGATTGCCCTCCAGCGGATTCGCAGGACGTCAAAGAGGAGCCGCTATCCGAACAGTGTCAAGATGTGCCCTTCCCCGGGTGCTGCAGTGGAAAAACCTTGTGGTGGTGCGATTGGAATGGCTTGCACGAAGTGGACTGCGGCGACAATGCCCCGCCCTACGACTCCTGCGGCTGGAACGGTGCCAAGGGGTACTACGATTGTGGGGGCGCCGGCATGGATCCCAGCGGAACCTATGGCCAGTTCTGCCCCAACATCGAGACCGATGTACAAGAGGACACGACCACCGTTCCCAAGTGTAAGGTCGGGGAGCTGGTCTCTACCGATTGCTCCGACGTGAGTTACCGAGGGTGTTGCTCCGAATCGGGGGCCCTGTTCTATTGCCAGGACGGCAAAGCCCTGTGTCGCTTGAACTGCCCCTCTCTGGCTCCGCCCAGCAACACCTGTGGGTGGTACATTGCTGGCGGAAGCGGCTACTACGACTGTGGTGGTGTCGGGGCCGACCCTGCAGGCCTGTATGGAAAGCTGTGCACAAACCTGCCGATTACCGAGGATCTGACGACGGACGTCCAAGTGGCCGTTTGCCCCGGAGTGCCGTCGGGAGGGTGTTGCCAGGGCAGTTCGCTCACCTGGTGCGAAAACGGATTCTCCCGCACCTTCAACTGTTCCTCTCTGTCGCAGGACC
>CAYTWV010000170.1:0-8570 GCA_964442235.1 uncultured Myxococcales bacterium
TCCTGCGAGGCATGGCGCAAACCGTGGCTCGAGCGGCCCATGCGTTGTCCACCGAACTGCACGGCGCGGATTTGGCAGCAAAGCGGCACAATGCAGCCCTGGTGGTGGAGTGGCTGCTGGGTCACGGTTACGCGGTCCACCACGTCGAAAAGGGGATTCAGGTCTCCAAGGACAATCTCTCGAATGTCTACTCCGGGCATCTCTATGCAGCCATAGACGGGCGCTGAGCGAACCAACCACCGGATTTTCCCTTGACACCTTCCGCCTTGCGGCATATGGTTCCGGCCGTTTGACACATCGGGGCGTAGCGCAGCCTGGTAGCGCACTTGGTTCGGGACCAAGGAGTCGCTGGTTCAAATCCAGTCGCCCCGACTTCAGCATAAGTCGAAAAAGAAGCTTCGTGCAGGTGGGTAGGTTTGTCTGCCTATTCGGCTGGAGCGTAGAAGCAACGCTTCGGAGAGTGAATCTTCCCTGCTTTCTTCAGCTCTGCGATGGCCTTGGCCACCACTTCGCCTTCCAGCCCCGAGGCCGTGGCCACGTCGCCCGGTCGCATGGGCTTGCCCGCCTTTTTCATCGTGTCCAAAACTTTGTCCTGTGCGTCCATATTTCCCTCCTGGTGACTGCTCGGTGCGTCCTGGCACATAGCGTTGCGCAGTTTAGGGTGGGGCCAATGCAAGGGCAAGGGGCTCAATTGCATGGTTGCCCATTTCTCGTATGCCCCTATAATCGCCTCATGCTGCGAAGTGCACTCACCCCTGTGTTTCTGTTGTGCCTGATGGCGGGCAGCGCCTGGGCCCAGCCGGCGGTTACTACTCCCGTGGCGCCCCCATCCCCGGGTTCTGCGGGAACCGGACAGACAGCGCCGGATCAGGACCCACAAGAACAGTACGAGTTGGCAAAAAACGCCTTCTATTATCAGGACTACGAGCGGACCATCCTGTTATTGACACCTCTTCTGGCTCCCACCCCACGGCTCTCGTCAAAGGAGCAGATGCTGCACGCCCGAGAGATGTTGGGCGCTTCGCTCTGGTGGCGCAAAGAGGTCACTCGTTTCCGAGAGCAATTCACTCGCTTGCTTCAGGACAATCCCAGGTTCGAGTTGGATGCCTTCTACTATCCCCCCGAAATGGTCAGGGATTTTTCGGAATTGAAACAGCAGTTGGTGGATGCCGGATTGATCCAGGTGCCTGCCGAAGACCCCGGCCGCAAGGTCCGAGTCGAGACGGTCCTTTACGACTACACGCCTCTGGGACTGGCGTTTGTCCCCTTCGGGGTGGGGCAGTTCGCCAACGGAGACACGGGGGCGGGCATTCTTTTCCTCTCGTTGGAATCCACCTTCCTGGCCCTCAACATCGCCACATGGACATGGATGTACGCTGCCAACCCCCATGGAACGGAGCGCACCGTGGGACTGGGTCTGCTTTACGGCTCCCTAGGGTTGTTGACCACCTCGGCAATCTGGGGCATCATCGACGCCGTCGTGGACCACCAGCCGGAAAGGTTCATTCGGCGCGATGCGAATGACCAGGAAGCCATGCTTCCTGACGACCCGTGGCTGGCCCCGAGCGTCCCTTCCGGGCTCTCGGCAGGCTGGGGCTGGATTGGATGGCAGGCTCTGTTCTAACCGTTCAGGAGGCTTTCCAAGATGCCCTCCCTTACGCTCTTGCCCAGGCCCGGGGTGCCCCTGCGCCAGTTCCCCCTGTTCCGGCGTATTACCTCGCTGGGCTCTGCCACAGATAATGACATCGTCCTGGGGCTTCCCGAAGTGCGGGAGCACCATGCCCAAATCGTCCTGGACGGACGCCGCTACACCCTGCTTTCCATGGACCGCGGCGGCGAGTTCACCCTCAATGGCAAAAAGAGCAAGAAGGAGTATCTGGAGGACCAGGATGTGATGCGGGTGGGGGCCGCAACCCTGCTGTTCAACCTTCACGATGTGCCCGACGAGGAAGCCAAACGCCAAGGCACCTCGGTGCATGAGGCGCTTCATCGTTTGCTGGAGTTCACCAATGCCCTGATGGAGCAGAAGGAGCTGCAGCCTCTGGTGGAGCTGATGCTGGACAAACTGGTGGAAACCACCGGGGCAGACAAAGGTTTCCTGTTCCTCTCTCAGCGCCCCAATCATCCCCGGATGTACGCCGCACGGAATCTCTCCCGAGAGTCCCTTCCCGCCGAAGATCAGGTCTATTCCGACTCTATCGTGACGCGGGTCTTAACCCTGGGCAGACCCGTTTTGGTCTCCGATGCGTTGCACGACCCTCAGTTCGCCGAATCCCAGAGTGTGGTGGATTACAGGCTGTGCTCCGTCATGTGCGCCCCCCTTGTGGTTCGAGGGGATATCCTTGGGGTGATCTATCTGGGTAATGACAATGTCGTAAACTTGTTTGATGAAGAATCGCTGGAAATCCTTACAGTATTTGCCAGTCAGGCAGCGTTGTTGATTGGAAACGCGTTGTTGATTCGAGAGTTGGTGCTGCAAAGAGAAGATCTGGAACAACGGTTGGAAGAAATCCGATTTGGTGAGATTATCGGGTCCAGTCGTTCCATGCGAGACCTCTTTCGCCGCGTGGAAAAGGTCGCAGCTACGGACATCAGCGTGCTGATTCGTGGAGAAACGGGCACCGGCAAAGAACTGGTAGCCCTGGAGCTTCACAAACGTTCACCCAGGGTGCGTGGCCCCTTCGTGGCCATCAACGCTGGGGCGATTCCCGAAAATCTTCTGGAGAGTGAGCTGTTTGGTCACGAGAAGGGAGCCTTCACGGGGGCCGTTGTCTCCTCCATCGGCAAGTTTCAGGCGGCCCACAAGGGCACCTTGTTCCTGGATGAAATTGGTGACATGCCGCTGCCGTTGCAGGCCAAGATCCTTCGGGCCCTGGAGACCCGTCAAGTCACCCGAGTGGGCAGCAATAAGGCCGAGGCCGTGGATATTCGGGTGATTGCCGCAACCCACCGAAATCTGGAGGAGGCGGTCGCCAACGGAACGTTCAGGCAGGACCTCTATTTCCGTCTGAACGTGATCTCGCTGTCGGTTCCGGCCCTGAGAGAGCGGACCGACGACATCGAGTTGATCGCCAACTATCTTCTGCAGAAGTACGCCAAACAGTTTTCCAGTAAGGTGCGCACGCTCTCCAAGTCCGCCGTGGTCGCCATGCAGCACTACTCGTGGCCGGGCAACGTCCGGGAGTTGGAGAATCGAATCAAGAAGGCTGTGGTGCTGGCCGAACAGGACATGCTGGAAGCCACGGATCTGGAACTACCTGTCGAAGGTATGAGGGTCTTGCCACTGGCTGAGGCTCGTGAACAATTTCAGCATGATTATGTGGCACGGGTCTTGGAACTGAACCAAGGCAATAAGACCGCAGCGGCACGGGATTTGGGAGTGGACCCTCGCACCATTTTCCGCTATTTTGAGCGGGAACGGCCCTAGATCGTTTTACAACACAGGGCTTGCTACGGACTCGGAAAGCGAACGCTCCGGGGGTGCCATTTCTCACCACCCATGACAAGGCCGTCGCATTCGGGGCCCATGGGAGATGTCGGGCAACTTATGCCCCCGCCTGATTGGGCGGCAGGGAGAAGGGATTGGGAGCATTCTGGACACCGGTTGGGGGAGTGGCACGCTGGTTGCAGCGTACTGCCCGTTGTTGCGGGCACCTTCGCCCCCTGTGGTGGCTGCCCGTCGTTCTTTTATCTGCAACGGCGTGTCTGGTGCCTCCCCCAGAGGAACTGGAATCGGAGAACTTGCCTCCCTATCTGGAATGGACCGCCACGGTACCTCTTCAGGACCAATTTGTCTTCTCACGTAATGCCGAGGGACGAATCGAGTTTCGTATTGACGGCGCCGTAGCGGATCCCGAGGGGGATCGCCTGGATATTGTCTGGTACTGGGTGGCGGACACGGGGTTGCCCACCGTCTGGTACGGAGATTCGGTGATGACGTTGACCCCATGTGACTTGCGGGTGTTGGCCAACGCTCAGCGCATGTCCGTGAAGGTCCTGGTCTCTGATGGCGAGTTGGTCTGGACTGGCCAGGCCGATACGCCGCTGCCCGTGACCGTGGAGGAAGGGCATACTGTGGCCAAGCGGGTTTGGGAAGTGACGCTGGTGGGCGAATGCCCAATCTAGGAGCAAGATGAGGTCGTGGTGGTATCAGGTCGGGATACTGGTCTTTTTCGGGGTTTTCCCGTGGGGCGGGTGTCTGGACATGGGGGCAGCGGCCATTTCTTCGGGCCCGGACGGACCGCCCCTTTGTTCGCAGGATGCGGATTGCAGCGGGGGGGCCGTATGCGCCCCGAATTCCCAGATGTGTGTGGCCCAGGGGACTACCAAGTTGACGGCCTCGGTTCGACTGGTTCCGCCTACCTTGGGTGCGTTGGCCCTGGAAGAGCAATATGTTTCGGTGGAATTGAACAGCGATACCCATGCAAACTTCCAGCTTCACCGACCTTTGCGGGTGGTGGGGCGGGTATTTCTTGAAGACAACCCGCTGTCCGCCGTGGCCAGTGTCGAGGTGGCCGTTGCGGGAGCCAGCGAGATTCCGGGGTTGGAAGCCCAAGCCCAGGCCGTCTCGGGGCTTCCGTTTCTTCCCGGCTTGGGGGAAACCCAGAAGCCGTCGCCCGAGGGGTCCTTCGAATTCTATGTGCTGAAGAATCGGATGTACGATATCTACGTTCATTTGCCTGCGCTCAGTTCGCAGGATTTGCCTCCATACCACGTCCGGCGCTCCTTCTCGCCGTTGCCCAATGCGGCGGACCCCTATACCGTGACCATGGACCTTCAGGTGCCTTCACTGGGCTCCTATGTGCCTCTGCAGGGAACGTTGGTCTGGCGTTCCACACCGGGGGCCGAAGTCGCCGCGTTTTCCGGGGCCAAAATTGTCGCGTTTTCCAAAGAGACCGGCAACGTCTCCTCCTCTGCCGTAACGGCCGCCGACGGCACCTTCCAACTTATGGTCCAACCGCCCGAGGGCATGCCCAGCGAAACCTATTCGCTGCAACTGCGACCGTCGGCCGTCAACGAGTTGGTCCCCGAGTTGACCCTTGGCGACGTGAGTACGGCAGAAACTCCCGAACTGGGAGAGTTTGAGCTCCTTGGCTCCATGGTTCCCCAGGACGTCGTGGTGACCGTGGGCGGTGTCCCCGAGGATCAAGCGGCTTCGTTGGTGGGCGCCGTGGTTCGGGCCGAATCCAGTTGGGGCGAGAACGGCAGTCTGGTCATCGAACGCTCGCTGCAAGGCACCACCTGGACCTCTATGAAACTGCCGCCGGGCCTCTATAACTTCTCCATTACACCACCCTCCCAGTCCCTTTGGTCCTCTACCTGGCAGAGCGTGACCATCCAGGATATCGGGGCTGTCCAGGGGGCTGAATCGCAGCAGGTAGAGTTTGTCATGGAGCCCCGGCATTCGCTGACCGGCAAGTTGGCCACTCCGGGCGGACGCCTCGTGGCCGACGCTCAGGTTCGGGCCATACGCTACGCAACTCCATTCGGAATGGATATCCCCAGAAAGGACTCCGCTGCCTCGGTCTTCTCCACCTTTTCCAACAGCGATGGCTCCTATGCGCTCTCCGTAGATTCGGGCACCTATTTGCTGGTGGTGGATCCTCCCCTCTCTTCGGGGCTTCCTCGCACCCTGCTTTGGGACGTGGTAGTCGTTGAGCCCTCAGAAGCCGATGTGCCCATTCATCTGCCCCACACGTTTGCGGGCGACGTGCAGGCCACAAATGGCCAACCTTCCGAGGACTCGGGGACGGCCGCCACGGAGCTGATCCTTGGCCCGGCAGCAGGGATCCGACTGGAAGTGTACGACCCCTCCTGGCCGGCAAATATCAGTCCTATCCCATTGGCTGAGGGACTTACGGATGAATCGGGTCACTTCGTTCTGCTGATGCCCGCCCAACCCGGGGATTGAACCTGCTCGCAGTTCGGGTTAAGGTACCGGAGTGAACCCTTTTGGAGGCCCCCAATGCGGTATGTGAAACGTTCCTTCCTGATCATTATGCTTCTTCTCTCTCAGGCCGCCTTTGCAGGGGAGTATGTGCCGGCCCACGGCGACGTTGCGTTCCAAACGCTGGAGCCCGGCCCCCTGGTTCAGGCCATTGAGACGGTCAGCCTTTCCCACTTCTCTCATTGCGGCATCGTGGTGCATCGCAAGGACGGGATTTTTGTCCTGGAAGCCATGGGAAGCGTCCATTTCACACCCTGGAAAGAGTGGGTGGCGCAAGGGGTCGGCGGCCATGTAGAGGTCTATTCGCCCAAGAACCTGAAGGGAGAGCAGCTAGACCAGTTTGTGGATGCAGCCAAAAAGTTTCTGGATTTGCCCTATGATTATCACTACAAAATGGATGATGAGTCCATTTATTGTTCAGAATTGGTGTACAAAGGATTCAAGAACGCCTTCGGCAAAGAGCCCGTGGCCCCCCAAAAGTTAAAGGACCTGAATTGGAAGGCCTCGGTGGCCTTCATCATGGTTTGGGAAATGGGCTCCCTGCCCCTGGAACGTGAAATTATCACTCCGGTGGCATTAACCCGCTCGCCCGAGTTCCAGAAGGTGTACTCCAACTATCCTGCGCAGAAGTGAGGTCTGGGGAGATGGAACCAAATCAGCCAGGGAATGAGGCTCAGTTGCCCGAGGCAGCGCAGGCACCAGACGGTGCCACAACCGCGGCGGCGGTGCGCCCCAAACGATGGAGTCGGCTTGGAAGGGTGCGTTGGGCGAAGCTGGGCCTGAGGTTGGCGGTCGCATCGTGGGTTTTGCTTTTGGCCGTGGGATTCTACGCGCTGGGCGACCCCCCTCCGGGCCCGGAACAGGCTCAGCGTCTTTTGGCGAAAACTGAAGTCGTGAAGCTCTTTCTGCTTTTGGTGGGGTTCTGCCAGGCTGGTTCTGCGCTTTCTGCAACGGTCGGTTTGTTCAGTCCATCATGGAAAAGGGCCACCATTGCGCTGGTTCTGGCACTGACCTCTGCCGCATTTTTGCTGGTACCGATCTGGACTCGCTGAACCAAACGAACTGACTCTTGACAACGGGCATGAAGGGGCGTTCACTGCGCACTCAAACCCGGCGCAAGGACACGGTTCCCTTTTAGGGAAGTCCTAGGCAAGCGCCCAGACTATTTGGAGAGGTCACGATGCGACGGATGTTTCTTTTTGTGTGTGTAATCGCTGCGTTGGCAATGGCTTCCTGCGATAGCGGAAGCAGCACCGAAGAGGAAAAGAACCTCGGTGACGTGACGGAACAGGAAGACGGAACCGGGACCCAGGACGGCGTGACCAACGAGTTGGCAGTGGAGCCCGACGTGGTTCAGCCAGTCGATCTGGTGACTCCTGGTGCGTGTGTAACGGATGCGAATTGTACCGGTGGCCAGAAGTGCTGCGACATCAGTGGCGAAAAGGTCTGCATGACGACTTGTCCCGGCACCACCGGGGCCTGCCAGTCGGACCTGGATTGTCTGGGCAAGAAGTGCTGCTCGGTCAATGGCGAGAATGTCTGCCTCACGACTTGCCCGGGGACTCCGCCCGAAGAGTGCCAGTCCGACATGGACTGCGGCGGCGGCCAGAAGTGCTGCGACGATGGCCAGGGGAATTGGGATTGTATGGCCCAGTGCCCCACCGTTGAACCTGAAGGCTGCCAGTCCGACATGGATTGTGGCGGTGGTATGAAGTGCTGCCCCGCCGCGATGCCCGGCGCCGCTGCCGAGTGCAAAGCCGACTGCGGCACCGCTCCTGGCGGATGCACGGCGGACACGGATTGCCCCGGGGGCCAGAAGTGCTGCCCGGCCACGATTCCGATGATGCCCAGCGAGTGCAAGGCCGAGTGTGGCGGTGGTTTGGGGACTTCGTGCGCCTCGAACGAGGATTGTGTGGGTGGACAGACCTGCAAAGACCTGATGGGCATGGCGGCCCTTTGCATCAGCGAGTGCACCGATGATTCGAACTGCAACGGCACCACTTGCAAGGACCTTGGCGCCATGGGCTTCAGCCTTGCCAAGGTGTGTGAGTGCGCAGCCGATACCGACTGCCCCGACGCAGCCCTGAAGTGCTGCACCATCGATTTGATGGGCTTCATCAGCGTAAAGACCTGCATGACCGAGTGCATCGATCTTAGCGGCCTTCTGGGCGGCATGTAGAAAAGTCCCCCTTCGGTTTAACTCCCCCGATACAACGATAGAAAAAGCAAGGTCCGCTGCCGTTGGATGGCTGAGGGCTGAGGGCTGAGGGAAGCCCCGTCCGACACGGTGGCTCCAAGTAAGGGTACTATTGGGGTCGCATCAGCCTTTCGACTCGCTGACGCTCGCTCAAGGCGCGCCCCCCCGCCCGGCGATGCCGGTCGGCCCCCCAGGCAAGCTGTGGGGCTTAATGCGCGCTACGGTTGGTTTGGGGACGGCCGGAGACAGGTTCGATATGGCCGGCGAACGCCCGCTGGGCAAGGCGGCCTGCAGGGAGGAAGCGGAGGCGTGCTTGGCACGCTGAGCATTCCGACCAAGGGCCAACGAAGCCCAGCGGGATGATCGACGGCCAGAGCGGACCTGTCTAGCTGTTTTGGCAGGCCATGACTTCGGTCATGCACTTGG
>CAYTWV010000171.1:0-7771 GCA_964442235.1 uncultured Myxococcales bacterium
TTGCTACAGCGCTCTCGTCGTTGTGCTGCATCGTTCGTGAACGGGACCGCCCCGCCGCCGTATTGGCTATCTCGTCTACCTTCGAGATGCCCCAGGGGCGTTCGGGCATGTTGTCCCGCGATATCATGTAGGATCAAAGAGTCATTAAAACAACTGAATGCCGGTACCCTTTAGTTCTCGGTTCAACTCTTCCAGTTGCTCCGTGGGAATGGTCAAAGCACTTTCCAGTCCCGAGAAGGTCTGTCCGGCCACGTAGGCCAGCGCCCCCAACAGGATCAAAGCCGACATGACGATGGTGACCACGTTCACTCGCCGTTTGGCTCGGGCAGCATACTCTTCGTGCAACTCACGAAAGACATCCTCCAGGCTTCCCGACAACTCGCCTGAGAGCAACAAGACCCTAAACGAACGGCTCACCAGCGGGGCCAGGGCCTGCACAACCCCTTCGCCCTGCTGCAGCCTGCCGTAGGCGCTCTCGAACATGTGGCGATTGTCCCGAGACAAGAAGCACTTGCCCGCCAAATCCAGGGCCTGAGTCCAAGGCACACCAGCCTGCAACGAGGAATGGAGCACCCAGAGCGCCGAAGCCGTTCGCCCCGGGAACAACACCCGCTCGACGCTGCCAGGCATCCGCTTGAGCGCACCTCCGGCAAGCAATGGAAGAAGGCGGATCAATACATAGAACAGCGCCAGCGCTCCGGCAGACTTGGCCAGCAGACCTGTGACCTCTTTGGCATACGCCCCTCCGGAACCCAGCACCAGAGTGGGTATAGGCATCATGAAGGCGCTCATGACCACCAGCAGCAACGGATAGATGCTGGCCTTGATAATCTGGTTGCGAAAATCCAATCGGCTCTGGCATTCGTTGACCAGCAATCCCATCATCTCGGGCAACGTCCCCAACTGCTCGCCTGCCGCCAAAAGCCCGGCGTGCAGTTCAGGGACCAGACCCGTCGCAAAGAGTGACTCGGCCAGGCTTTTGCCCGCCTTCAGGCCATCTCGCAACCCCCGGGCCAATCGGCCAAAACGGCCCCAGCCCTGTTCGGCCAATGCCTGCATGGCCACATCCACGCCAGCCCCAGACCGAAGCATGCGCTGCAAGGCTCCATAGAATTGGCGCAAGGTATAAAAGGGCGGAAACAAAACGACCATGGCCGCACGCCAGAAGGAGACGGCATTTTGCCGGGAAAAAGCCGGAATCTTCCACGAGGTGGCGCCGGGGCTCTTGGCCAACTGGGGCGGAACAGCGCTGGGGGCTCGGCTTTGACCACCCGCAGAACCGGAATTCGCTGCCGAAGACGGCTTAGGGGCCGCTTTGACCGTCGGGGGTTGTGCGGGGGTGCTCGAAGCCGAGTTGGAAGGCGCTGATTGCCGTTCCAGAAACTTTCGAATGATGACGCCGCAGCGGGCGCACTCGAGGGATTCAGGCTGTTCAGCACCACATCTTGGGCATTTCATGGGGCGACTGTACAGAAAGCAGGCCCAGGGGGCAAGGGGGCAGATCCCACGCAAAACACTGGAATTCCCCGGCCTACCTGAGTATAAGCGACTGCAACTGTCCACGTTCACGCTGTGCCCCAGCGACGAACCAGGCCAAAGGCAGGAGTGGAATGGACGATCAAGTCCTCATCGAGAGATTTAAAGAGAAAGGAGATCGACGGGCCTTTGAATCCATTATAAGTAAGTATGAAAATCAGATATTTCGGTTTGGGTTTCGAATGTGTGGACAGGTCCAGGATGCCGAGGACATCGTCCAGGATACCTTTGAATCCGCTTACCGCTATCTGAAGGACTTCCGAGGGGAAGCCAGTCTGCTTTCTTGGCTGCTCAAAATCGCCTCCAGCGCCTGTATCAAGAAGCGTCGTCTGCGAAAGGACCAGCCTAAGAACCTGCTTTCCTTCGAGGAATTGCAGGAGGAGGGATCTTCGGAACCCGAGCTGGCTGGGCCAAGCAGGCAATCCCCGGCCGAGCAGGTTTTGGAATCGGAGATGAAAAAGAAGCTCGAGGAGCTACTCCACGACATTCCCGAGCACTATCGTGTGGTTTTGGTACTGCGGGACCTTGAGGGAGTCTCTTCTCGAGAGGTGGCCGAGACCCTGGATATCTCCGAGACGGCAGCGAAAGTTCGCCTGCATCGGGCCAGGGCCATGTTGTTCAAGCGCTTTGAAGAGGTCTACCATGGCGATGCCAAAGAACGACGAGCCACATCACTGTGATGCGCTGCTGGAGCGCTTCAGTGAGTATCTGGACCGGGAAATGGACGAGCAGTCTGCCCACGAGCTGGAACAGCACTTGGACGCCTGCCGGGAATGCTCTGTGAAGATGTCCGAATTTAAGCGGCTGCTTGACAGCTACCACGCCTTTCGAGGCGTTGCTGCAGGCCCTTGCATCTCCGATGAGTGCCGAAAGAAGCTTAGATTGAGGATTCTGGGAGACGACAGGTGAAGCTTCAGTACTGAGTCCTGGGGGGCGGCGGCGGCATCGGGGCGGCCGGAGCCTCCATGGACGTCGACCCCTCAAATACCACACCCTTTTCGATATACAGGCATGGCGTGATGATGTTGCCCTTCAAAAAGGCCGGTGCGTGCAGTTCACAGCAGTTGGGCGCATGCACGTTGCCCACCACCTTTCCCTGAATCACCACCGAAGATACCGCTATCTCGGCCTTGACCTCTGCATTCTGGCCAATAATCAGCGTGCCCTTGGAAAAGATCTCGCCCTGGAACCTGCCGTCCAGCTTTACGGCCCCTTCGAAGGTCAGCTTACCCTCGAATTCGCTCCCTTTGCCCAAGGTGGCGATGACGTCTTTGCCTTCTATGTGATGGAGAATGGACTCGTCAGGCATGGAGCCTCCTAATGTTACCCAGCGCTTTTTTAGACCGGGCCAGCGTGACTGTCAACTTTGCCGGGCATTTGAGAGAAGGGGTGGTGCCCCACCTGAGCCGTCATCAACGATGGTAAGCAGTAAACCCCCACCTAAAGGTGGGCTCCATAGTCACTGCATCAGGCACCCAAGGCAAGCCTCGGGTGCACACCGCAGTTAGGGACAGATCCCTGAAAACAAATTAGGGGTTCCTCGCTTGCAATCCCTCTCAACGTACTCCGCAGGGCCCATGAGGAACCTTAGCCACTCCAGGGGGTAGCGTCAACTGCCCAATTGCCGTTCATCCAGCAATCTCTGGGCAAATCCCGCAATAAGGGGTCTTAATCGGCGGGTGCGGAGCAATTCCGCCAGTTCCTCCGAAGAGAGCGTGGCCAGAATCTTGGGAATCTGGTCCAAGGGGGTCATGGGGTCCGCACACATTTCCAGCGTCTGCCGCACCCGAGATCGGGGCTCGGGAACTCCAAGGAACTCATCCAGCCGAAGTTGGGACGGCTGCTCTGTGACCGATGTGGGTTCCTCCTGGGCGATGGCGCTGGCTTCCCCCGGGTCACTGAACAGCTCCTCTTCGTAACGCTGAACCGCACCTGGGTCCGCAAACAGCCTGGTGCTGCCTGGTCCGTCCTCGCCTGAATAGGGAAGAACGGCGTCGGGCGCCGGCATGACCACATTCGGATCGGTGAACAGCGTGGTGGCACCGGGACCGGACGCCAAGGGCGCCAGCAGGCTGTCCGGTGCCGGCATTAGCAGGTCGGGATCCGTAAACAGCGTGGTAGCCGGCATGGTCGAGATGACCGTGGCATAAGGGTCGTCTTCGGGCGATATCGCAAGGTTCGGATCAGAAAAGAGAGTCGTCTGGGCCGAAGGTTCTGCGGCGTTACCCGAATAGGCCCCGGTGTCGCTCTTCGGTGTGGAACCCGGCTCCTGGAACATGGCCGTCCCGTCTTGCTCCAACGCTTCCTGCGAGGCGACTTCCCAGCCGTCGTCACTGCCCATGGCCAAGGCTGTGATTCGGGACTCCAGGGTCGTTGGAGGAGCCTGCTCCAGCAACTCGTGATCGCTCAAGCCCAACTCTTCGGACGAAGAGACCAACGTTCGACCTTCCTGGGCCTCTTCCCACTCTACGGCGATGGGCTCCATGTCCAGAACCTCGTTTTGAGGCATCGGCTCGGGGCCAGAAATGTGGGGAACCGGCAACAAGTCGGGTGGCGACGATTCGATTACCGGCGGCAGCTTCACGGCGGGATATGTGGACGTGGGCGCAGGATTCGAGGCTGCTTTGGGGACAGTCTCTCCCAAATCCCCGGATTCGGCCAGATAGTCGGCAAACGAGCGCGGGAACGCAGGGATGGGGGCTCCCAGTTCCGTATCCAGGGGAGCACCGATTTGCGCCTCTGAGGCCCGCGCCGACGCCTGCGCAGCGTTCTTCTTGGAACCGCGTTTGGATCGGGCCGGCGCCACAGGCGGTGGCGCAGGTTCCGGCTGTGGAAGCGATTCAGGTTCGTACCGAGGCTCTGGCTCCAGCGGAACCGGTTCTTCCTGTGCCGAAACGGGGAACATCGGATCCGGCGGCGGTGCGTAGGCAACCGATTGCGGTTCCCGAATGGGCTCCCGAATGGGCTCCCGAATGGGTGCAGGAATGGGCTCAGGAATCGGCTCGGGTGGCAGAGAATAGCTTGGCTGGGCTGGTGCAGACGGCCTGGCCTCTTCTGGCGGAATGTAGCCCGGCTGAAATGGATCGGGTCCAAATCCTGCGTCCTGACGCCCGCCTCGGCGATCGGGGCCCGAGTATGGGGCCGATGCCATCATGCGGCGAACCCCTACGGTCAGTTCTACGGCCTTGCCCACCAGCCATCTGGTGTCCTCGTTGGAGGGCAGGGTCAAGATGTACCCCTCTCCATTGGGGCCCGCCCCAACTACTTTGCCTGAAATACTCACGCCCGAGCCGTCGGGAAGGTTTACCCGGAACCGGACCCGCTCGCCCATGGCAAGTTCCGAGTCCACCATGAGCGGAAAACGCATCTCCGCCAGGTACTCCTGGTACACAACCGCCAGGTCTCGAAGCTCTTCGAAATCGATGATGAAGGTCTGCGTCAACATGCTCTCGACTTTATGCGGGACGCAGCGTGTTGGCAACAGCTTCGTGACCTGCTATCATCCGCCACCATGAAAAGAGACTGGAAAAAACGCGCTCTCTCCTATCTGGTCCTGGTCGGCGTCTTGGTTGGGGCCCTCTGGTCCTTCCAGAAATCGCCCGTGGACGTGGATACCGTTGTCGATCTGACCAACGTTCGGCTGCTGGACGGAGTCCCGCTAATCCAATTGAAGGTCGATTTCCTAAAGGGGGAGGAGTGGGTTTGTTCCACTTCCTTTGCGTTCCCCGAGTCCCGCTATCCCTCGGGGCCTCCCGGTAACACCGATGTCGTCGCCGTCAAGATGTTGCCCGGAACTCACACCGTGAACCTCGAGTTCACCTACGCTGCCGAGGGAAAGCCCGAAGTCAAACAGGTCCGCTCGATGCTGGTTGAGGTCGCTGCCGCCGGGCGCCTCGAAATCAAGGCAGACCAGGCCAGACCCTGAAACGGGCAAGGAGGAACGCCTTAGATGTCCACGACGATACAGAGCAGCGAAGAACTCAAAAACATTATGATCTTTGCCAAGAAGAAGGCAGCGGAACATAAGAAAAAGAATAATTCTCTGTACTTCCTTTACTCGGTATTCAGCAATTCCCCGAACTACGTTCTCCCTATCCTGCGGGAGAATGGAATCATGCTGGCCCCTGCTCCCAACGAACGGGAAGACCGCTCGGTGAAGTATATCAGCCGCTATCTTACCGACATGAAGGAACGGCGGCGCATGTCGCTGGACGAGCCCGAGGATGTGCTTCGGGCGGTGCACCAAGAGGCCTGCCTGGCGGCGTTCCACGCCGGTTCTCCCACCGTGAATTCGCTCTTCTATATGAAAAGCCTGGTTGAACGGAAGGACACCGTGGTCTCCCGGGTCTTCCAAGTGATGGAAATCGACCTTTACAAGATTCGGAATTCGCTGCTTCGGCGAATCGCTACGTTGCCCAGGGATACGGATGCGCTGCGCCGCAGCGAAGCCCCTCAGGGCCCCGACAATTCCGGGGCGGCCATGGGCATGGGGCTGGTCGCTCCGTCGGCGACGGGGCCAAGGCCTATCAATCCGGTCTACCCGCCCTCGGCGCCGATGCCGGGCAGTCTGGGGGACCACGGCAGGCCGGCTCCCAGCGGAATGGCACCGCACGTGGTGCAGCCCCCGTCAGCCAGTTCGGGTGTAACGCCCAATCCCGCTCGAAATGTGACGCCTCCGCCACCCGCAACCCCGGTTGGCGGACCCCGGGTGGCCATCCCGATGCAGCGGATGGGGCAGAAGGGGGCCCCCTCGCCCTCCACGTCTCTGACCCCCGAGGAGTTGGAACGGTATCAACGGTGGGGAGTGGATGGGGCGGCCTATCCCCTGCTTAGCCGCATTACCCGAAATCTGACGTTGGAAGCCGCAAGCGGCAAGATCGACCCCGTCATCGGCCGGCGCAAAGAAGTGGAGCAGATGATCCACGTCTTGAAAAAGCGGCGGGCCAACAATCCCGTGCTGGTTGGGGACCCGGGCGTGGGGAAAACCGCCCTGGTCGAGGGACTGGCCCTGGATATCGTGAACGAAGCTCCCCACGCCGTGTGGCTGAAAGACCGGGTTCTGCTTAGCTTGGAGACCTCTGCCATTGTGGCGGGCACGCAGCTTCGTGGGTCGTTCTCGGAAAAGATGCTGGAACTGCGCGAAGAGGTGAAGCGGGCCGAAGGGCGGTTTATCATCTTTATCGACGAGATCCATACCATCGTGGGTGCGGGCGCCGGCGAAACCGCCTTGGATGCAGCCAACGAACTCAAAGCCGTGCTGGCCCGAGGGGAATTCCCCTGCATCGGGGCCACGACCCTGGCCGAGTACAAGAAGTACATCGAAAAGGACCCGGCCCTGGAGCGCAGATTCCAGCCCGTATTTGTAGAAGAACCCTCTCTGGCTGACGCAGTAGAGATTTGTAAGGGAATCATCGGCTTCTACGAGAAACACCACCAGGTCCAGTACAGCGACCGGGCCATTGATGCAGCGGTGCGGCTCTCCTCCCGCTACCTGATGGACCGCAAACTGCCGGATAAGGCCATCGATTTGCTGGACACAGCGGGTGCTGCCACCTTCGTCGAAGGAAGCAACCTTGTGACCGAGCAGGCCGTGGGCCGAGTTGTAGCCTCCAAGGTCGGCATTCCCGTTGAGCGGCTGATGCAAGGGGTTGGACGACGTTTTTCGGCCCTGGAGGAGTTCCTGTCCGAACGCATCGTGGGTCACCAGGATGCAATTCGGCGAATCGCGGAAACCATCAAACGTGGGTTTGCCGGGTTTGTGGGGGCCCGACCGCTGGCGTCGTTCCTGTGGGCCGGAGCACCGGGTGTGGGCAAGAGCGAAATCGCCAGGGCGCTGGCCGAGTTCCTGTTCAACTCCCGGGATGCCGTACTTACCTTCGAGATGGCAGAGTTCACTGAAAAGCATTCGGTGGGCAAACTGATCGGCACGGCGCCGGGCTATGTGGGGCACGAAGAGGGTGGACGTTTAACCGAAGCCATGTATCGGCGGCCGTTCCAGATCCTGCTTTTCCGCGATGTGGGTGCTGCCCATACCGACATCCAGGAAATCCTGGCCCAGCTTCTGCGCACGGGCATGTTGACCGACGGCAAAGGGCGTCGAGTCTATTTCAGCAACGCCATTGTGGTGCTGACGCAAAGTGTCGAAGCGGCTCGCCTGGCAGCGGGAGACCGGCCCCGAATGGGCTTCACTGCGGGTGGGCCGGCCGATGCCTCCAAGGGAACCGACGAGGCTGTG
>CAYTWV010000171.1:7781-8557 GCA_964442235.1 uncultured Myxococcales bacterium
TTCGGGACGTACGCAAGGGCATGGTCGATACGTTGTTTGATGGCCCCGACGAACGCCTGGTCTTCCGACCCCTGTCCCAACCCGAAGTCGTCGAAGTGGTCAACCGAGAGGTCGCCAAGGCCAGCAAACGCCTGAAAGAGGAACGCAATATCTCGTTCGACCTGGCCCCCGCCGCTGTATCTTTTTGTATCCGAAGTGGCGGATTCAGCGAATCCAGCGGGGCCAAAGACCTGCGCCAGACGCTTTCCAGGACCGTTGAGACATTCCTGGCGGACCAGATCCTGGACGGTATCATCGAGTCCGGCGAACAAGTTGTGGTCGATTGGGAAGACGAACTGGTCTTCACTTCCGCCCCTGCCAGTGAACAAGACGAGCCTGAAGTGGCACGTTCGTCAAAACCCGCCGGGGCCGAGGATGATGGATTGGATCTGGAAGATGTGCCCGAGATCCCCTAGTTTCTAGCGAACCCATCGCTGCGCTTTTGCCTGAGCGTCCGGAGGAGTGAATGAGAATCCTGCTCACAAGCACGTTTGTTCTTTTCCTGCTGGCTGGCTGTATCGACACATCCCTGCCCGTGTTGACCGCCGATACCACAGGCAAGACCGATACCCAAGCCGATGGCCGTATCTCCGAAGACGCCGGTAGCGACTTGCCCACCCCGTCCGACACGTCCGACCCGTCCGACACGTCCGACACGTCCGACACGTCCGACACGTCCGACACGTCCGACCTGTCCGACCCGTCCGACACGTCAGACCTGTCCGACACGTCCGACC
>CAYTWV010000172.1:0-6415 GCA_964442235.1 uncultured Myxococcales bacterium
TGCGGGCTGTTCTGCTGCGTCTGCGGGGCGGCAATGTTGTGCTGCTCGGCGGCCGTAGTGGTCTCGGTCCTGCAGCCTTGGCCTATCCTGAAACTGATGCCCCCGGGGGCGCAGGAGTACGCCTTTTTGCGGGAGTTTGTGTTTCCGCTCATGGCTCACCGCCCCGGGGCGCATTTGCTGGTGCCCAACTCGGTGCGAACGGAGGATTCTCCTCGTATGCCGTTGCCGCTGTCTTGGGGAAACCAGCAAACGCCGGGAGTGGTCTGGCACAGCAGGCAGTCTGAACTGGAAGGTTTGGACCCGAAGGTGGAACGGTTCGTGTATCTGGGGCTTAATTGCATTCGGCCGAGGCTGGAGTGTGAGACCGCCCAAGCCCAGGAAGAGTGCGCCGAACCCTTGCCGCCCATGTTGGCGGACTACTGCACCAAAGAGGTGGCCGGCCTGGTGCTGGTGCCTGTAGCCTACACCAAGCCCAGCAGCGAGCCAGAGGGACTGTACTGCATTGGATTCCCCAAGATTCCGCTTCGAATCGGTCTTTTCCGAGTGGTTGGAAAGGTGCCGTAAGGTGGACTGGCGCTCTGTGTGCGTGACCGTACCCGCCGCCTGGCGTTTGCGCCCGTTTTGCCTCTTTCCGCGTGGGGGCGATTGGGTTAGAGTGCGCCCATGCAAAGCAGGCGTTATCCCGGAAGTGGGCACATGTTGTTGAAGCGGTATCGAGGCCGGATCGTGGCGCTGGGAACGATTTGTTTCCTGTGGGCTGTTGCGCCAGAAGTGTATGCAGGGGACAAGGCCCTGCCCGGCAGTTTCGGTCTGCGCCTGGAAGAGGCCTTGAACAACGTGAACCCGCAGGTCCCAAACGGGTGGGAGTGGTTGCAGGCGCAGGTACAACCCGACCACGCCTTGATTTCGTTTGGCCCTCCCAGCTTTCAGGGGGATTGTAGCCAGGCCCCCATCTGTTTGCGCATCACCTTCGCCAACTCGGATGACTCGGCAGATCTGGTGCGTGCGGGCGATCTGGCCATTCATGTGGAGTCCAGCCAAGGACCGGCCGATCCCTCCACGGCCAAGGCTCTGGCCCAGGAACTGGCAAAGCGAATTGTGGATTCGGGCGTGCCCGTCCTGAAGGCGCAATGGGTCCAGGTCGAGGAGAAAGGGGTCGCTGGCGACATACCGGAGGGGGTCTTCTGGTTCCGGATTCTGTTCCTGCTGTTGGGCGCAGCCCTCCTAACGGTTTTTGTTTCCGAGTTTCGAAACATCCGATGGAAATGGGCAAGCGCAGCGGCCGGGCTTTGTGCGGGGATGTGGCTGGTGATCTGGTTCGTGGCCCCTCGGGGTGTTATGGCCGAGGACCATTCGGGATATCTGTTTTTGACGGCGTTTCGCAGCGATGTGTTGCCTGCTCACGGGGTCTACTCGTCGTTGTTGGTCCTGTTGCAATGGCTGGGGCACACGTTTGGTGGCGGGGACGACCTCTATTTTGCAGCGAATGCGTTGCTGATTTCCGTGGCAGCTCCGTTGCTGGGCCTGTTTGTGGGCTGGGCTACGGGCAGTGTGGCAGCGGGGTGGGTCGGGGCGTGTTTGTGGGCTTCGACGCCGCTGGTTCTGCGGTTGGGAGGAGCCGAAACGCTCTTTTCGCTCGTCTTGACTGGCCTGCTGGGAAGTGCCCTGCTTCTGGGAAGAGGCCTGCTTTGGCTTCAGAAGGGCCGCTGGCTGGCGGTGCCATCTCTGGTGGCAGCGGCACTGCTAGCGGTAGCGGCCTTTTCATCGGCACTGATGGCCCTTTGGCTGGCCCCGGCGGTGCTGACGATGGCTCTGGCTCTGTTGCCTGGCATGAGTCGCAGAACCTGGGCCGTTTTTGTGCTGTTTGGGCTGGTCACGGCGGGGCTGCTGGTTCCCCAAGTCCTTTCAGCCATGGAAGTGGCCCAGGGTGCGGGCACTCCGCTTACGTCCCTGTGGAACCTGCTGGCCTTGGATTCGTGGACCCAACGGCTGGTGGTCGATACGAACTGGGTGTCCCCTACTTTGCCGCTGTTTGCACTGTGGGGCGTCGTTGCCTGGTGCCTGAAAGACCGAAGGAGCGCCACGTGGGCGCTGGCCAGTCTGGGGTGGGTATTGGGGGTTTCGCTGACCCTTGTGACTTGTGTGAACTTTCGTTTGGCCAAGGAACTGCCCTTGCTGGCGCTGATCACGGTTTTTGGCGCCGTGGGAATTGTGGATCTGGTGAAACGACTTCACAAATCCAGGCCGCTTCAACTGCGAAGCACAGAGACTTTGCTGATGGGTATTGCGGTCGTCTCGGCCCTGTGGCCCATCGAGGTGTTGCGTTTTACGCCCCCCGAGACCCTGGAATACCGGTTTCTGAAACAAGAGATTCTTCCCTGGCTGCGTGGGCAGTCCGGCGCAAGTTTGCTGCTTCCGGGCCCTGAGGCAGTGATGGGCCCCAGGCATCCGCTTCCGGGTTCTTGGATTACGCTTGAGGTGCCGGGCATAACGCTTACGGAGGGTACAAGACAGGGCCCCTTGCCCGATTCAGGCCCAGCGAACCCCACGCCAGGTGCTGTGCCGCAAACACCGGTGCCGCCAACAGATGATGCGGGGCCCCGTTATGTTTACGTGGGGCTTTCGTGCCAGGGAACCGAATTTCCGGCATCTTGCGGCGCTGCGGATCAAACCACCGAGTGTGCAAAGGGCCCAGTCCCCTTATTGCCTGTATGCGGGCAGCAACTTCGTGGCCTTCGTCTGGAACCGGTGATAACCATGGCCATTCCGGCGGCCCCCAGGGGATTCCTGTGTGTGGACTTCCCGGGAGTGGAGGTGAATATTGGGCTCTATCGAGTGGTGGGAAGCGCGGATTTGCTTGACATGAAGCCGTAACCTGTAGATACTCCTTCGCCGTTGCAGTTGAAAATTCGCTCGGGTAGCTCAGCTGGTAGAGCAGCGGACTGAAAATCCGCGTGTCGGCGGTTCAATTCCGCCCCCGAGCACTTCATCGAGTCAAATCCACTCACACCGAAGTCGGCAAAGAAAGCGGGCTTGGCCGTGGTGTCCAGTCGGGCAGGGGTTTCCAAGGCAGCTTGGCGCCCTCTTGAACCCGCTTGGAAAACCCCTCTCTGAGCGCCTTCATCCGCTCACGAAGCTGGTCACGAATGGCGGGCAACTTCCCGCCTGCATCGTGGGTTTCGCTTGGGTCCGCCTGCAGGTCGAACAAGACCAGTCCCGGGTGGGCCGGAGGCAAGACCTTTGCTCCTTTCCCAGCGGCCGCTGGCGAAACGGGGCCTTTGGCCGGTTCTGTTTCTTTGGGGTGTTTCAAGATCAGTTTGTACGTGCCCAAACGCAACGAGGCCCCAAGCCGGGCTTCGCAGTAAATGGGGCGCTCGGATGGGGTCTCTGCTGCCAGAATCGGAAGCATCGATTGTCCCACGTGGGTAGGGTGGGGGCCCAATCCTGCAAGTTCAAGCAACGTCGGCACCAAATCCAGGTGGGTCGCCGGAGTGCGGCGTACGCCCAGTTTCAGCCCTTGGAACGCGTGCATCAGCATCAACAGAGGAACCCTCAGTTCCTCTTCAAACAGGGTGGTGCCATGTCCGTACTGACATCGCAGCCCATCGGGAGATGTGGTGTCGGTCCGGCACACGTGATGTTTGGCCATGGCTTCTCCGTGGTCCGAAGTCACCACGACCACCGTGCGATCCAACAGTCCCAGTTCCTTAAGGCCCTGCAAGAATCGGTCGGTCTCGCTGTCCGAAAAGGCCACTTCGGCCAGGTAGTTACGCAGCAGCCCCAGGCCTAACTTCTTGCCTAGCACCTTCTTCACAAACTTCTCGAATTCCAGGGGCGCATTATATGGCTGGTGCGGAGCCGGAATGTTGACCAGAAGCAGAAACTTTCGGTCGTGGTGGCCCTTCACCCACGCCATCGCCTGGTCCACGATAGCCGACGTGTCCTCGGAGGCCGCCCGAGTGTCCCAAACCATCGCAAAACCGGGGTCCAGACCAAAGGGCGTGTTCTCAAACTGGAAGTGGTTGCGCCCGATACTTGCCGTGGTATATCCCGCCAACTTCAGCAGCAGGGGAAGCAGTGGCGGTCGGGTCGTCCGATACGTTCGAAGCGTCTTTGCGGGCATCGAGAGGGCCCGGGTGTAGAACTTGCCTATGGTTGGGGGTTGCCCTTGTATCAATGCCGTGATCGAGGGCCGGGTCTGATTGGAGACCGAGTACGCCGCAGTGAACCCGACGCCCTGTTCGTACCAGCGATCCAATTTGGGCGTTACACTGGGAAACTGGGTATTGCCCGGTCCCACGCAGTCGGACCGGGCCGCATCAATAATAAACAGCACGATATTGGGGCCTGCCACGCTGCCAAGCAGAGCCTCCAGCAACCCCTGCGCCTCTTTGGTCCCCTCTACTCGGACGCTCATGGCGGGAGTGGCCAGGACAAAGGCGTTGCGAGTTTCGGTCCCACTCTCGGATTCCACCACGATTTGGAACCCCTGTGCCCCCGTAGGAACCGGCGCCGAAAATTCGGTGAACTGTTTGCACTCCTGGGTGGGATTCAAAGGGATCTTCACCGAAGGGCCACCGCCCATCATTCGCCACTCCAGACGGGCAGAAACGGGCTTGTTCGCTCCGCCGGCAACCACGTCCTGCAGCAGACAATACCCAAAGGACAGGGTGCTTTTGGGCATGGACGGGAAGGTGGCGCTCAGAGTCCCGGGAGCGGGCACCAGCCAGCCATCTCGCATCTCAAAAATGTGGGTCGAGTTGTTTGCGGCGACCACTCGGCGAGCCCATTTCCCCTGGTCGCCCAGCCCCAATTGCCAATGGGGAGACGAGTGTTGGTCCAGCACAGCCAGATTGGGCCGACGATGGCCCGAAGAGGTTTGCAGATCACCCGGGGTGACCGACGGATCCCAAGCAATCACCTCCACGGGGAAAAAGGCCTGAGGCGTCTCCCATCGGATGCCTGCAGGCTGGTCGGGCCCGCTGCCAGCGGCTACCCAAAAGGGGAGCAACGACACAAGGCACGCACTCGCAAGGCCCATTGCGGTGCTCTGGAACCTACTTCCAGTACCCCAATTCCTTGAGCACATTGCGAGTTGCCTCATCCTGGATGGTCTCTTGCCCGTCGAAGGGCTCGTCTTCCGGAGCGTTTCCCGCTGTCCCACCGGCTCGTTCGGCATTTTGGGCCAGGTCGTGCCAGACATACACCCCGGCGTCAAACCCCGACTGGTAGTTGGGGGCGGATTGGGAACGAGTCAAACGATAATCGTCAGCCGTGCGCAAGGCGGTTTCATGCAACAGGGCCACTCCAAAACGCCCGGCGTAAAAGTGAGAGGCATCCACCGGTGCGTCGTCTCCCATGGTCAGTTGGAACTACACGGGACTGTCTGGGGGTTCCACGGCCATCCGGGCCCGAAATGAATTGGATTGAAGGTCGCACCGAATGCGGATGGTGCGGGAGTCTGCGAATTCGATGCAGTGGTTTTCCTTGAAGGCATCCAGCTTAACAAATCGGCCTTCGGTGCGAATTTGCCCTCGAAAGGCCCGTGGCTGTTTGTCCGCATTCAAGGCCACATAAAGATACCCCGGTTTCTCGATCTTTCGCACAGGAGCGGCCTGGAGTTCGGGTTCCGGGTCCGTTTCCGATGCCTTCGTGGCAACAGTTGGGGCACCGTCCAAGACCTCGGGGGCCACGGCGCCGGGTTCTGGCAGGGGCTCTGCCGGGGAAGCGGGCGGCTCGTCCGAGCCCTGGTCTTCTTTGGCGGGCTCCGACGGAGGGGCCGCTGGTTCTGGTTTGGGGATTTCGGCGTCGGTGGCCGGTTTGGCCGTCTTCACGCCCGTCGGACTCCATGGTGTGCCCCGAGAGGCTTCTTCGCGTGCCTGGAAACCGGTTCGGATGCGCTTTAGAGACGCTCTCAACTTCTCGGCTACGCTGGACTTGGAACCGATAAGGTTACGGGTCTCAAAGGGGTCGGCTTTCAGGTCATACAACTCTTGATCGCCATCGCCGCCGCTTTTCCACGCTGCCGTTCGCGTATCGTCCTTCTTGTGGTGGAAGATGTACTTCCAGCCGCCGATTCTTACTCCGCTGGAGAGCCGGGACTCGAAGTAGATCTCTTCGTCGGGGTTGGCTTCCCCCTTCAGGTCGTCGACCAGCGAGCGGCCCATATGACGCTGCGAAGTGGGCAGGCCAACCATGTGCAACAGCGTGGGAACCACGTCCAGGGCTGACACCACATTGTGGCGAACCTGGGCCGTAAAACCCTCCAGGAAGGGGGCCCAGATGATCAGGGGGACGTGGATCTCCTCGTCGTACATGGTCAGGCCATGGGATGTATGGCAGATGGTTTTAAAAACTTCAGAATAGCAAGAATGGCTGTTGTGCATGGTCTCGCCGTGATCGGCGGTGATGACCA
>CAYTWV010000172.1:6425-8544 GCA_964442235.1 uncultured Myxococcales bacterium
CCAGCCCAAGTTCCCGAAGTACCTTCAGGAACCGGCCCACTTCCTGGTCCGCATAATAGAGTTCGGCCAGATAGTCTTTTCGGGCAGGCGGATTGGGGGTGTTCTTCAGTCGATTGAAGGCCCAGGTCTTGTACTTCTCGGGTGGGTTGTAGGGCTGGTGGGTCGGAGAAATGTTGATCTGCAGGAAGAACTTTCGTTCCTTGTTCTCCTTAAGGAACTGGATCGAGCGGTCAATAATGTGAACGGTGTCCGTCTGGCCCAACCGGTTGTCCCAGATCAACTCGAATCCCGGATCCAGGGCCATCTTGGTGACGCCGTATTGGAAGTGGTTTCGGCCGATGCTGGCCGTCAGGAACCCGGCCATCTCCAGCATCTGAGGGAATAGTGGTGGGTTGGTGCGATAGTATGCGGCGATGGCCTCGTCCTTGAAGTTCCAGGTACGGCTGTGGAACGACCCCACGGTGGGGTGCTGGGATTGCAGGAACCCCGTAATCGAGGGGCGGGTCTGATTGGAGACCGAGAACGACTGGGTGAAGGTCACGCCCCCTTTGGCCAGGTCGTCGATGGTGGGGGTAACCGAGGGGAAACTGGTGTTTGCGGCGCCCACGCAGTCTCCACGGGCTGCATCCAGGAAGATGACCACTACGTTGGGGGCGGCGGTGGGCCCCACACGCTGGGCCAGTTCAGGCACCGCACCGGCGTCCTGGACCTTAACCAGCACGGCCAGATTGGCTACCACCAACGCCGTCTGGGTCTTTTTGCCGCTCTTGGGCGTCAAGGCCAGAGTCAACGTCTCGGTGGTTTGTTTGGGAGCGGGCAACGCAATGCGAACCTCGGTCCATTGAGTGCACTTGGGGTCCAGCGTCAAATTGAGTTTGGTCAAGCCGCCTTCCAGCGGGACCAGGCCTGCTTCGTCGCCGAATTTCCACGCCACGGTCGCTTCTTTCTCCCGTCCATGACGCAGTAGGAATAGACCAGCGTCCGGTTGGCCACGCCGGGAACAGAAGCCGTCAATGTGCTGGGCAGGGGCAGTATTAATCCGTCCCTCATGTCGAAATTCTGTCGTTTGTGGTCGTTGGCGATGACACGTTTGAACACCGCTTTGGTGTTGGACTGGGTCTTCAGGAAGGGGTGGTCATAGAAGGTTTCTTCGAATCCCTTCTGCTTTAAGGTCAGCGCCACCGGGGACTCAAGTTTGAGGTCATCGGGATACCTCAAGGCGGACCAGATCTCCACCTCTTGGGGCAACATCGATGCGGCCTCTTTGGGCGGCATGGCAGAGGGGGCCGGTGCGTCGGGTGCTGCCTGGGCAGCGGGAAGCTCTTCCGGGGCCTTTTCCGGGGCAGCGGCGGGTTCAACCGGGGCAGCTTCCGGGGCTTGGGCTGCGGCAGTTTCGGCCGGTCCCGGGGCTGGTGTGGGGGCCGGAGCCTCTTTTGCGCCCTCGGATGCTTCGTCTGCCTCGGCCAGAGGAATTGAGATCCAGGCCAGGCCGGGGGATGCCCTGAATGCCCGATTCTCGGCCTTGGAACACCCAGAGAGTACCGGCGCAACCAGGGCCAACAGGATGAGGATGCCGCAAGATCTGGACACGGGGGACCTCCGCACGACAGGCACGAGCGCCGCACTCACCTCGTTCGCGACGGGGCCAGCAAGGGCCGACGGTGCGCGGACGGGTCGGCCGGGCATGATAGTCCAACTCCTGGTGCCTTTCCATTGAATTGGCGCGCATCGCCGCCTATGATGGAACATTCCGCCCCGCATTGGGCTGGGGCCTATTGGTGGAGGTTCTCATGGTTCGCTGGTTGCTCTCTTTTGTCATGCTGACATGTTTGGTGCCGACGGTAGTTGCCAAAGAGAAGACTCCGGAACCCTCCATGCTGAGTTTTGCTCAGGGTCTGGAAGGAGTTCAGAAGGACCTGGGCACGGCGTTGGCGTTGCTGCAGGGCAAAGACCCCTCCAAGAAACAAGTGGAAGCCGCCATCGAGTTGATTCAAGGTGCGGTGGCCGACCTGGCAAAAATCCAGACCAAGGTTGCGGCCTGGAAGCCCCAAGATACGAACCCAAGACCCGAGTGTGCGCCGTGCGCCAAATGTGAACCTTGCGGCAAGTGTGCGCCGGT
>CAYTWV010000173.1:0-8464 GCA_964442235.1 uncultured Myxococcales bacterium
AATCGATACGGACGGAGCTTCCCTATTCAAGGGCACCTGGACCCAGGGCGTTCCCATGCGGATTGCCCGAGCAGCCGACTGCTACGTTCGGATTTACGCCGGAGAGACGTTGTACTGGACCAGTGAGCGGACCTACGGCAACGATTTTCGCCTGTTCAAGATGGACCACGAAACAGCGAGCCTGGTAGGGGCCCGTTTTAAGGGTTCGGCCGGGGCCTTCTGCACTCCCAGGTGTGACGGCAGGGTTTGCGGCGACGATCAGTGCGGCGGAACGTGTGGTGCGTGTATCGAACATGCCCATTGCACCACGGATGGGGTGTGTGCGTGTGACGAACCTCGCTTTCTGAACTATATGGAAGACCAGTGCCTCTGGCCCGTCGGTTCCCAGGAGTATCCCGCCCCAAGCTGCAAGGATGCCATAGAGGCGCAGGTCCCTTGGGCCTACGACGCCTGGATAGACCCCGATGGCGAGGGTGGTGAGGCGCCGTTCCAGATGCACGAATGTGGCAGTTTCAGCCCGGGGCCGACACCTGGGGGGAACTGGACCCGCTCGCCGGCCTTTTTCCTGGGGGATCAGGCGGTAGTGGTCTTCGATTCGGTGGGGGGCTTGTGCGCTTTGTTTGCCAGCTTCCAGCCGGCGTTTGTTTCGCCCGTAAGTTCATCCGGCGCCAACGGCCATCTACTTGGGTCGGCGGTGCCTGCCGGGGTGATCGCTTCAGCGACCAACCGTTTTGTGAAGGGGGAGTTTTCGCTGGATTTCAGCCTGTATGTTGGGGACGGAGGGCAGTCGGCCGCGGTGGGGTTGAATGCGCTGGATTCGTTCAGTTCCCCCGATGCTGCCTGGATTGGATGGGATCCTTTGTGCGGAAAGACCGTTGACACCAGCAAGCGGCTGTGGCTCAGGGCCTCCTCGGAGGGCATATGGATCAGTGTAGGCGACGCCGCCGCCACGTTGCTCGGGCCTTCAAGTTATGGATTCGTGAACTTGACCCGTCGTGACACCGGCGAAATCGACGTTCATCTTGCCGACCAGCTAGTGGCCTACACCGTGCCAGCCGGGGTGCTGCCTGATTCGCTGCGCATCGTTGCGACGGTGGAAGGGGGCGGCAACAGCAAGGTGGTGGTCTCGAACGTGTATTGGAGATAGCGAACGCCAGGGCCGGATTTTTCCATTCTAAGCCCCGCCAGGCGGTGGTCGGCGACAGCGACGGCAACTCAAGACGGTGCCGAAACGTTGGGTGTTGTGATGACACCCCGGCAACAGAGACTCAAGCAATTCATTTCACTCACTGTTGATAACGCAGGCGGGATGGTCTAAGGTCGGCCCGTTTTTTTACGGACCCGAGGAAATCATATGTCCAAAAAAGGCTGGATCGTCACTGGGGCCGGGCTGGCCCTGAACCTAGCACTGGGGATTTTGTACGCCTGGAGCATGTTCAGCAAACAGCTCACCGAACCCGTTGAAGCGGGCGGCTTTGGCTGGTCTCGAACCGAGGCCACACTGCCCTATACCATCGCCATCGCCTGTTTTGCCCTGATCATGGTCCCGGCCGGGCGCCTTCAAGACCGCTTGGGGCCCAGGGTCATCGCGACGGCGGGTGCCGTGTTGTGCGGGCTGGGGTTGGTCGTGGCCAGCTTCGGGGCTCCGGAGCGAGTCTGGCCTCTGCTGGTGGGATTCGGGTTGTTGGCCGGAACGGGCATCGGTCTTGGGTATGCCGCAGCCACCCCCGCAGCAGTGAAGTGGTTCGGACCCGAAAAGAAGGGCCTGATCACCGGTATTGTGGTGGCCGGTTTCGGCATGGCGCCGGTCTATATTGCTCCATTGTCAAAGGCCCTGCTGGGCTCTATGGGGATTCCCGGGTCCTTCATGACCCTGGGCGTATTGTTCCTGTTCGTGGCGGGAATCTCCGCTCAATTCCTGGTCAATCCCAAGCCGGGAGAGGTCCAGATAAGCGCTGCCAGCGTCACAAAGAAGAAGAAGGCAGCACAGCCGGCTATGCCCGACGCAACTTGGCGGGATATCGTCAAGACGCCCTGGTTCTGGTCGCTTTATATTCAGTTTGCGTGCGGGGCGACGGCGGGACTTATGATCATCGGCCACGTGGCCAAGATCGTGTCGGCGCAATCGAACGGTTCCATCAAGGCTGGCTTCATCTTTGTGGCCCTTATGGCGGTATTCAACGCAGGCGGCCGAATTGTGGCCGGTTTGGTGTCCGACATCATCGGCCGCGTCGCAGCGCTGGTCAGCGTTTTCCTGCTGCAGGCCACCATCATGTTGTTCTTTGACCAGTTCACGACCACGGCGGGTTTCCTTTTCGGGGCTGCGTTGGTCGGATTCAACTACGGATCCTGTCTGTCACTGTTCCCGGCCACGGCAGCGGACTATTGGGGAACCAAGAATCTGGGCCTTAACTATGGGATTCTGTTCACGGCCTGGGGTGTGGGCGGAGTCTTCGGGCCCTATCTGGCTGGCCGAATTGCCGATGCCACCGGAACCTATACGATGGCCTATCAGGTGGCCAGCGGCCTTTTGATGTTTGCTGCCGTCCTGGGTATCCTGAGCCACATCTTCCTGTCGTCGAAAGATGACACCACACCCGATCCGGAAGTGGCCTGAAGAATGGCCTGACCGCGATGGGTGCCGGGGGGCTTCATGGTACAAGTTCGAATCTGGGCATTGCGCTGGACGCTGCTGGGGTGCCTGATGTTTGGCTGTGGAAGCGGCGGCCCAAGAAGCGACCAGCCCAACGACTCTTTGGAACTCCAGCCAACAGATCTGACCGGAGATGCACCAGCCCTGGCGGACGGAAACGTTAAGGATTCGTCTGCCACTCCGGACTCTTCGGACTCTGAAGGGCATTCGGATGGGGCCCTGAACGACACGGACTTGGGCGTGCCTGCAGATGGTTGGGGCCCGGATGGCCAGCCGCTGGACGGGGTGACACCGCTGGATGTTGCCGAGGATGCGCAAAACGATACCGTGGCGGATCTCATCGACCTTTCGGATCTTGCCGACCTTGCTGACGGGGATACTCAGGACAGTGCGGATGTGACGATTCCACCGCAGCAATGCCCCCTCTTTCTGCCTGCGACCGCACTGGCCACGGTGACTTGGCCCGCCCTTTCCGAGGCCTCCGGGCTTGCTGCCAGTGCGCGAAATCCGGGACTATTCTGGGTTCACAATGACAGTGGCGATACAGCCCGCTTCTTTGTGCTGAATGTGGCCGGGCAGGTGCTTGGAGAGTTTGCGCTCAAGGGCATCACCGCGCGCGTCGAGACCTACGCCATCATCACACCGGAGACCTATCTGTATATTGGGGATGTCGGCGACAACAGCCTTGTCAGGCCGAAGGTCCAAGTCATTCGGTTTCCCGAGCCAGTGGTGGATCTCTCGTTGACTCCGTTTTCGATGGAGTTGGAGGGAGCAACCTCGTTCGATGTGGTCTATCCCGAGGGCAAGTCCCACAATTGTGAGACGCTGGCCGTGGATCCCCTGGATGGCACCGTGGTGTTGGTGAACAAGACGGGCGACGCCTTCTCTTCAGTCTTCACCGTCCTTCTGCCGGAACTTCCTGCTCCGCAACCCATCCCGATGGCCTTCTTGACTACGATTCCCATTGGTATCTCGACGGGTGGCGACTTTTCTCCCGACGGTTCGACCCTGTTGGTGCGCAGCTACTGGCAGGCCTTTGTCTGGCAGCGGTTTCCCACCCTCGAGAACCCGGAAATGCCCTCTCTGGCCCAGATGTTATCGGGACCAGCCTGCTCGGTCCCCGTGGTTTTTCAGGGTTTGGGAGAATCCGTCACCTTTGCTCGGGATCAGGCGGGCTATTACACCCTGAGTGAGGGGGTGGGCCAGAGTCTCTATTTCTACGAGCGGATTCCTAACGGCCTGGGTCCGTGACCAAACAGGACAGCCCCGGTTGAACATCACAAACCCAGTCACTATGCTGGCGACCCCAGCGGGCCCCACGGGTTGTCCGCATTTACCAGGCAGGAGTATGAAACATGCGTTTTGGTCTTACGGTTTTGGCAGCCATTCTTTTCAGCACGACACAGGTCCAAGCGGAGGAACCGATGAATGTTTTCGAAAACGTACCCTATGAAGATGGCCAACTTGGTAAACGAAAAGTGGTCGATGAGAAGCCGCTGCTGATCATGCAGCTTGCCTTGAAGCCCGGCCAGGCCGTGCCGCAGCATGCTGCCAACTCCAACGTGCACGTACTGGTGCTGGAAGGGGAACTCAAAGTCACTCTTGATGGCAAAGAGCACGCAGCCAAGAAGGGAGACCTGCTTCCCGTCGCCTTCAAAACCCCCATGGCGATTCTCAACACAGGCAGCGTCAACGCCACATTCCTGGTCATCAAGACTCCCAATCCCAGCGAGATGCCGCAGTAAGCCGTGTTCGTTCCGACTTCCATGTGTGGGACTTGATGATGGCGGAGCTGTTACGCCGCCCACCACCCATCTCTCGATGCTTTACGGACCTCCTCGCATCGCCTATGGTACAGGGCAATCGATTCGAATGTGGAGGTCTCCATGAAAGCCGTTGTTTTGCCCGCTCTTGCGCTTCTTATCAGCCTTGCGTCCATACCTTGTCTGGCTCAGGGGCCTCGGGTGGAACTGGTGCGGGTGAAGAACCCGGGATTTCCGCATTCCGACAAGTCGCTCAACCCGGCGACGGCCTCCACGATGAAGCTGACGTCCGTGGGCCAGACCCTTGACGATACCTACGACGGCCAGGGCTGGACCTCCCAGAACCAGTTGTATGTTCCCAAGGCCATGGCCGGCCCGGCGTCCCAGGCAGCACTTCTGGTAACAGAATACGGAACCCTGAAGTTCTTCCGGCCCCTGCCCGACGGATTCCACCTGGCCATCTACGAGTCAACCTCCCCGTTGGGCAAGGGCTTGCTGAACAAGAGCGACGCCCAAATCTACGACAAGGACTACTCCTATGTGGCTCTGGTTTTGGATGGCGCAAACAAGGTCACGAAGGCATATGACCTGAACGAGTTTTTCCCGCTGATTCTGGAGATGTTCACGGCGGAAGTGGTTGGCAATGTTCTGTATTTCGATGCTACGTACAATGGATATGCCAACATAACGAAGAACAAGACCGGATACATGGTGGCCATTGATGTTCTCAAGGGTCATGCGTTGTGGACATCGCCCGCTTTGACCACCTCCTACGGCGGGTTTGTGGTGGTGAATGACCACATCGTCACCGGATACGGATTCACGGCGGAGCCCGATTTCCTGTACCTGTTGAACCGGCACACCGGGGAAGTGGTGCAGAAGGAAAAACTCAAAACGGGCCCCGACCGCTTTGCTGTGAAGGGCAACAGGGTCTATGTTAATTGTTATGATATCAACTATGTTTTTGAATTCTAAACGATTAGCCCGATAGCCCGATTCGCCCCCCCAGGGGCAAGGAGGAGACATAGACATGAAGATTCTGATCCTCAATGGAACCCCCAACTCCGACCGATTCGGTCTGGATTCCTGGTTGGAGGGTTTTTCTTCCGGTCTGGTCCGGGCCGGGCACGACGTGTCCCAATGGCGAGTGCGGGAGAAGAACATCCATGGGTGCACGGGATGTTTCCACTGTTGGAACAAGACGCCCGGGGTTTGCAGCCTTAAGGACGACGGGGCCGATTTGTGCCGGACCGTGGTGGGGTCGGATCTGGTGGTATTTGCTTCACCTCTGATCATGGGCCACGTCAGCGCACTGATGCGCCGCGCCAACGAGCGATTCCTTCCGCTGCTGCTGCCCTACATTCAGGTGGTGGACGGCGAATGTCGGCACGCTTGCCGGTATCCCACACGTCCGAATCTGGCCCTGCTGGTGGAGCCCGGCGACGCCACGGCGGAAGAGATGGATATCGTGAAGACAACCATGGAATATACGGCAAAGAATTTCCGAACGCCGTTTGTTCTTTTTGCGAATACAAATCAGAGTATTGAGGAGGTATGCCATGCGATTAACGCTAATTAATGGCTCTCCACGTGGTACAAAAAGCAACACGACCTTGCTGCTGAACGCCTTTGTTGAAGGGTTCCAGCAGACCCCGGGCCACACGGTAGAGGTCCACCATCTGGCGGTAAAGGGGGGCCAGGAAGCGGCGACGGAGGCGTTTGGCAAGGCCGAAGTGGTGGTGCTGGCCTTCCCGCTCTATTCCGATTCGATGCCCTCGATCGTGAAGACCTTCATCGAGTCGTTGGAACCGCTGCAAGGAAAGAAGGGCAACCCGTCGTTGGCCTTTTTGGTGCAATGCGGGTTCCCCGAGGCCCTGCATCTTCGGACGGTGGAACGTTATCTGGTACGGTTGGTACAGCGGCTGGACTCGCCCTATCTTGGCGCCATGGTGCGAGGGGGCGTGGAGGGAATCCAGATTCAGCCCCCTTGGATGACGAAGAAACTGTATTCCAGTATGCGCCAGTTTGGTGCGGACCTTGGGGGGACCGGAGCGTTGGATGCCCAACGGCTGCGCAAGTTTTCGGGTACCGAGAGATATACGGGTCTGGGCCAGGCCATCCTGCGTCTGGTCATTGCCAGTGGCATCCCCGACAGCTACTGGAACAACAGACTGAAGAAGAATGGCACGTTTGCCCAGCGGATGGATGCCCCGTACAGATAGGGTCCTGAAGGATGGCGTTGACGTCTTTTGGGCGTGCGGTGGCGCATTGCCCCGCCTACCGAACTGACGGGTCCGATGCCACTGTCCACTCGATGTGGAACGACGAACCTTTGCCAACCACGCTTTCAACCAGAATACGCCCCTGGTCTTCCTGCATCAGCGTCTGGCTTAGCGACAGCCCCAATCCGGAGCATTTGTCCTGGCGCTTGGTGGTAAAGAAGGGGTGGAAAATGCGGTCCAGATGCTCGGGCGGAATCCCTGTACCATAATCCTGGATGGTCACTCGTACGCCTTCCTTGTCTTCGATTCGCACACACGCTGCCCGAATGGTGATCCGTTTTTCCTTGCTGGGAGCGGGGTAACGGGCATTGAGAGCATCCCGTGCGTTGGTCAAGACGTTCATAATCACCTGAGACGCATTGCCCGAACGGCACAACACCCGAGGCAGGTCCGCAGGGAGTTCCAGTTCCAGGACAATTCCCTCCCGGTTCAGCAGTTTAGCAATCAGATTCGACGCACGATCCACCACTTCGACGATGTCCACGGGACTGGGCGATAACTCTGGAGGCTTGGCAAAGGTCTGAAGGTTCCGGACGATAGTCGCCACCCGCTCTGCCGCAATCCGAATCTGTTTGGCGTACTCCCATGCCGTTGATTCTTTGGGCACTTCGTCGCCCACAAGTTCCCCGTAGTTTAGAACGATGGAGAGCGGGTTGTTGATTTCGTGGGCGACTCCGGAAGCCAGCAACCCCACGTTGGCCAGACGTTCCGAGCGAGCGATTACGGACTCTAGCTGTCGTCGCTGGGTTACGTCCCGGAACGAGACCAGCAGCACGTCGCGACCCTCGATTACAGCCCGGGCAGCCGTCGTATCGACCACCAGTTCGGTACCATCCGGACGCCTCAGCGCCACACCGTTGGCTGACGAAACGGGGTTCTTCACCATCCGCTGCAGCCAGGTAGGCTCTGCTCCATGGTCTTCCACCACAAACTCGTCCATCCGAAGGTCCCCAATCCTCTCTTCCGGCCTGGCCAGCATTTCCACCATGGCCGGATTTGCGCGCAGCACCGCTCCTGTGACGGGGTCGATGGTGGCCTGTCCGTCGGCCGAGGCTTCAAACCACGTTCGCAGCGCCGCTTCCGAGTGACGAAGGGTCTCTAACGCCTCGGCGTGCCGGGCCCGCAGCCATCCATCGATTCGTCCGGCCGTGCGGGCGTATTCGGCCACGTCCTGCATGCTCTCGATTCCCCACTTCCACTCATCCTTGGTCGGTAGGCGGCCGCTGAAACTACCGAGCGCGGAGTGATAGGGTCCGACCAGCGTTTCGGCCCCGACCGCCTGGCAGCAATCGATAGCGCGCCTGGTGTTCTCGACACCCTTGGCCCGTACGGCAGCGTCGGGACTGATCGGATTGTCCTCGACGTTGCGCACCGTCACGGCGGTGCGGCGCAGGCCGAGATCGTCCAACCGGCGTCCCCAGGCCGCATAGTCCAA
Source organism: uncultured Myxococcales bacterium (assembly GCA_964442235.1). GTDB lineage: Bacteria > Myxococcota_A > UBA9042 > CAIXZC01 > CAIXZC01 > CAYTWV01. The sequence continues at coordinate 8,134 of CAYTWV010000173.1, forward strand.
CGTTGTGTTGAACAGCGGCACATCGACGCCGTCAAAACCCATCTGCTTCAGGCATTCCAGAACGGGCAACAATTGGTCGCTCAGTTCGCCGGACCAGAGCAACAGATTCATCCCAAACTTCATGACTGGTCTCCCGAGAGGTGATGTTGAGCCTGCACCGTGCGGCGGTCTGCGTCTTCCCCGGCCAACAGTTCGTCGCGCCGTTGGCGGACCAGATGTCGCGCCGACGGCAACAGTTCCCTGAACCGATCGGGAAGCGCCGGCAGCTGCACGCGGCGCATGACCCGGTTGAGTCGTGCCAGCAGTTTCGCATCATCCAGGTAGTCATACA
>CAYTWV010000174.1:0-8450 GCA_964442235.1 uncultured Myxococcales bacterium
CGTGGACTCGTGTGACCCCCTGGTGGGCTGCGTACACACCGCCGTGAACTGCAATGACAACAATGCCTGCACGGCCGATAGCTGCGACCCGCTCAGCGGGGGCTGCAAGAACCAGATGACGGAGCTGAGCGACGGCGACCCCTGCACCAACGACGTGTGCAACGTGGCCACCGGCGAAGTCAGCCACGTGCCCATGGTTTGCACCGACGGCAATGCCTGCACCGACGACATCTGTGTGGCTGGCCAGTGCACCTATCCTAACAAGGATTGTTCTTCGCCCGACCTGTGCATCCAGACCTCTTGCGACCCGCAGGTGGGCTGCTCGCAGATTCCGGTCAACTGCAACGACGGGGATGCGTGTACCACGGACTCGTGCAATTCCAGCACGGGCCTGTGCGCCCATGTGCCCCTGAACTGCAACGACAGCAACCTCTGCACCACCGATTCATGTGACCCGGGCACGGGCTGCAAGAACCGCCTGGTCAACTGCAACGACAACGACCTTTGCACGTCCGACGGGTGCGACCCGGCCACGGGCTTCTGCAAGAACGTGGTCTATTGCGACGACGGCCTGAAGTGCACCATGGACATCTGCGATCCGGTCACTCTGGCTTGTTCGTTCATGCCGAAGGACTGCTCTGACGGCGACAACTGCACCTTGGACTCCTGCAACGCCGTTTCTGGCGCCTGCGTCAACTCGGTGAAGGATTGCCGCGACTGGTTGGACCCGGCCAAGACCAAAGAGAACCTGTGTACCTTGGATAGTTGCGACGCCGTAACGGGCGACTGCCTCCACGAGGCCAAAGAGTGTGTGGATACCGACATCTGCACCAAGGAGTCCTGCAACGCCTTGACCGGCCAGTGTGTCTTCTCTCCGGCTTGTGAAGACGGCAACCTGTGCACCATCGATTTCTGCGACCCCGAGAATGGCGGCGCTTGCAGCCATACCCCGCTGGTGTGCGACGACGGCATCCTCTGCTCTACGGACGCATGCAACCCGGGTACGGGCCAGTGCGTTTACACGCCTGTCACCTGCTCGGACGGCAACGCCTGCACCATGGACCTCTGCGAGCCCGACGGCGGTTCTTCTACGGGTTACAAGTGCTCCAACCCGGATTGGCAGTGCAACGACTACAATCCCTGCACGGTCGATTCCTGCGACATTGCCGACCCCGATGGCATGGGCTGCAAGAACGTGCTCAAGGTGTGTGATGACTCCAGCAAGTGCACCGTCGACACATGTGACCCGCTCTCGGGTGAATGCACCTTCAATCCGAAGAATTGCGACGATTCGGATTCGTGCACCGTGGACTCTTGCTCTGCGGCTACTGGCGCTTGCCGACACGATCCGTTGGCGTGTACCGACAACAACGCCTGCACCACCGACAAGTGTGTTGCGGGAAATTGCGTCTACACCACCAAGAATTGCGACGATGGTCTCAAGTGCACGGTCGATAGCTGCGACCCGGTTGTGGGCTGCCAGAACGTCGTGAAGAACTGCACGCCGACCTCCCCCACTTTGTGCAATACCTATGAGTGTGTGGAAGCCACGGGCGAGTGTCTGACGACTCCCAAGCAGTGCGACGACGGCGATAAGTGCACCACAGGAGATTACTGCGACAACATCACTGGCGCGTGCGTAAACATCCGTAAGGTTTGCGATGATGGCAGCGAATGCACCAATGATAGTTGCGATCCGGCTACCGGTACGTGTTCTAACACTCAGCGTATCTGCGATGACAACAATACCTGCACCAATGACTCGTGTAACCCGGTAACGGGATGTATCCACACGGCCAAACCCGGCGCCTCTTGCTGGAGCGCCTCGCAGTGCGACGACAACAACCAGTGCACCAATGACGTCTGCACCGGCTCGTGCACCTGCTCCCACTCGGTGGTGGACTGCGACGATGACGATTGCTGTACGACCGACTCGTGCACGCCTACAGGCGGATGCAGACACGATGTCCTGTACCAGGGCTGCTCGCAGTGCGGGATTGTCGAAGACTGCTACGTGGAGTGTCCGCTGCTTCCCAATGGCCAGCCCATTCCTCCGGACTTCCCTGAACTGGGTTCTTGCAAGCCCGACACGACGGTCAATTCTCAGGGTGCCGTGATTCGCAACCTGTGTATCGAGTGGTACTGCAATGGCGATGCTCAGGGGTGTGGCGCTGGCCTGGGACGCTGCTCCTACTCCATCAAGGACTGCGACGATGGAAATCAGTGCACCTTGGACCTGTGTCAGCCCGAGACGGGCGAATGCGGCCATTTCCAGACCGATGGCTGCTGTAGTCCCGAGACCGACCCAATCTTGGGCGAGGAAGACCCCAACTGGGATCCCGACTTGTCCTTCTGCTGGGATGACGACCCCTCTACTATCGACATGTGCGATTACGAGACGGGCACGTGCTTCTATGACCCGGTTGTGTGCTACGACGGGAACGTCTGCACCGTGGACAACCTGGTGACGGGCCTCGGGTGTGTCTTCAGTCCCATTGAGGGTTGTGAATACACCTGCTACGACGATGCGGATTGCAGTTGGCGGCGGAACAACCTTGGGGACACCCTGGGCGCCTGCTCCACGGACAAGTGCACGTTCCTGATTAATGAGTTCGGCGATTGTCTCTATGAACCCATCGTCTGCGAAGACAGCAGCGCTTTGACCACCTTCTTGGAGTGCGTCCCCGAACTGGGCTGCGTCTACAAGTCGGCCATGGCGACGACGGTTACCTGCACCAATCCCTCTCAGTGCAACGACGGGGATAACTGCACCCAGGACTTCTGCACCGGTGGCAAATGTAAGAATCAGCCCATCGAGTGCGGTGGCTACGGAGCGTGTGATCGCTGCATGCCTCGTTCCGGGTCGTGCAGTTACAACAATCCGTTCCCGGCAAGCTGCACAGGCGCCTGCACCAAGGCTTCGGACTGCAACGACGGCGATATCTGCACCGTCGACAGTTGTGTAACTGGCAAGTGCAGCTACATCCTGCTGGAGAAGTTCTGCAGCGACAACGATCCCTGCACCACGGACTCGTGTGATGCCATCGAGGGGTGTGTGTTCACGCCGATTGCCAACTGCTCGGGTTGCACCACGGATGCTCAGTGCAACGACAAGAATGCCTGCACCGAAGACACCTGCAAGCAGGCCAATCCCATCGGTGGTGACCTGGGTGGCGGCTTGCCGCGGCCCGGTTCCTACTGCTCGTACCGCTCCATTTGTGTGGCGTGTAACTCCAATGCCGATTGCCAGGCTTATGCTGCCGAGAACCTCTGTGTGGCGACCTCTAGCTGCAACCTGACGACCAATCTCTGCAGCCTGACCTACACCGACTGCGACGACAACAATCCCTGCACCCTGGATGAGTGCAACTCCTTGACCGGAGAGTGCATTTACACGCCGGTGGCGGGATGCTGCCAGACTGCTCAGGATTGCAACGACGGCAATCCTTGCACCGGCCGGGTTTGTGCGGCCAACGAGTGTGTCTTCCCGTACTACCTTTGCGACGACTACAATCCATGCACCACGGATGCCTGCAGTCTGGTGACCGGTGCTTGCTCGCATCAGCCTGACATCAATTGCCTGGACGAGTGCGGCAAGGACTTGGATTGTGTCTACTCCAACCCCGAGGGCGTGGCTCTTTGCGCTATCCCGCGGTGTGTCTTGACCGGGGGTCGAAAGGTCTGTCAGTACTCGACTAAGGACTGCGTCGACTTCCTGCCCTGCACCGTGGACCTGTGCAACGACGGTGCAGGCTGCGAGCATCTGCCGCTGGATAACTGCGTCGCTTCCTGCGACTCGCCAGCGGATTGCTTCGACAACGACGCGTGTACCACGGACAAGTGCACCGCTGGCAAGTGTGCGAACACCAAGTTGGTCTGCAATGATAACAACTCGGCAACCGCCGACCGTTGTGACCACCAGACCGGTCAGTGTGTGTTCTCACCTTGTCCGGGCGGCGTCTGCACCAGTTGCGCCGGTGATGCCGCGTGCGAGGATAACAACGCCTGCACATACGACATCTGTATTGCATCCAAGTGTGACTACTGGACTCGTGACTGCAATGACGCCAATCCGTGCACGATCGATTCATGCGAGCCGGTTCTTGGATGTCAGTACACTCCTGTCGAGAAGTGCGTCGGTTGCTACTTCGACTTTGATTGTAACGACAACAACGAGTGTACGACCGACACCTGCGGCAGCGACGGCATATGCCTGTTCACCTATCTCTGCGGGTAATTCCAGTTTCCCGCCCGTTTTGCGGCCGGTACCGGGGCCTGATACCAGAGCCCCGGTACCCAAACCACCCACACAGCTAGCTTTCGATTCCAGGAGCACCATGACTGGCATGTACACGGACGTCCCTGATGAGTTTGGGCAGCCCCGGATGGCCTCGGCACGACGCAAGGTTCTTGTGCCTCTGCTTTTGGTGTTGGGGGCGTGCCTGGTTGTGGTTGGGGGCTATTTTGTGCTTCGGGGCGAGTCCAAGCCCGAAAAGTTGCTGATCGCCATTCGAACGATTTCCTTGGATGGCACCGTGGGGCAGTGGTGGGGCGTCCAGGGTAAGCCCTCGGCCCGCCTTTCCGACGAGGTCGCAAAGCTGGCCGGTCGGTTGGGATTGTCGCCCGTAGAGTCCGGTGCCCCTGAGGTCGCTGCAGAGATGTCCGAAGTCACCGATTCGGCTTCGCTGGTCGATGCGGCCAGGTCTTTGGGCGCAGGGTTCACACTGACCGGAGAGTGGGTCTTCACCGATTCAAAGCCCGTCTCGGGCAGCGCCTATACCGATTTCAGTTACGAACTGCGATTCTACCTGCTGGACACCGAGTCAGGCGAGCGAGTGGAACTGCCTCAATACCCGCTCTATGGCTGGATTACCTCCGAGGATGAGGAAAAGGCATTTCTGGACACCGCTGAGTTTGTGGCCAGGCGAGTCTACTCCCCGTTGGCCGGGGCCTTGGCGACGCACCCGCGTCTGGCCTCGTACAACAAAGAGGCGCAACAGGTTCCCACGACTCGAGCGGCGCTTGCGACGAAGCTGGAACCCCTGTTCGAACTGGCCAAACGCAGGGTGACCGCAACCAAGAATTTCGAAGACAAAGTCAAGACGTCCAAGGACGAGTGGGACCGGCAGGATCTGGCCCCTAAAGTAAAAACCCCCGTGGGGCAGTTCCAGGCCGAAGAGTACTTTTTGGGCACCACGGCCAATGGGCTGATTCTGTTTGAGAAGCCTCGCAGTCTGGAGATTCTGGCGGATGAGTACGGTTGGGTTTACGTGGAAGGCCAGGAACGAGTGGTTCTGGCCGATGCAGACGGAACCAATCGCAAGCCGATTTTTGGCGCCTACAACTTCTTCAGTTATCCCGGGGTTACGCCCGATGGAGATTGGGCTGCGGTGGTGGTGGACAATCACTCCTGGTCCAAGTCTCTCTATCTGCTGGACTTGGCCAACGGGGGTTCGAAAGAACTGCTGACCAGCCGAAATGACTACTACAGCACGCCCCGCTTGTCGCCCGACGGCAAACGAATCGCCTATTGGTTCAGGACCTGTTATGAGTGTGCGGACTCCTTGAACATGGTGGATGTTGTCACGGGCAAAGAGACCGAACTGGTCCCGACGGGGTTTTCCTATGCCTCCATGCCGTCGTGGAGCCCCGATGGAAAACGACTGTTCATGGCCCTGCGCAGCAGCCGAGGCGGGGTGGGGTTTCTGCTGGAAATCGATGCGGCGTCGGGGCAGCGCAAGCCTTTGGAAGGCGACTGGGCTGCGTGCGACGGATATGCGGCGGGCTTTTCCGAAGTGGTCACCGCCTCGGACGGCCGTACCCTCTGGACCCTGGAAACCTGTGGCGACGAAGAGCACATCGGAATTTGGGATCTGACCTCGGGAAAGTACGAACGGCTGCTGGCCGGAGAGTTTGATGGCCTGCGTGTGGCCCCCGACGGGCGTCGGGCAGCGGTTCGAGTGTGGAGATGGGAAGAAGAGCGTGACGACTATCGGTCTGATTCTGAGGTCGGGGTGGTGGATGCAAAAACCAAGTCTCTGCAGTTGTTGACCATCAACGGTGTGGACGACCATGTCATGGGGTGGAGCCCCGATGGGGTCTCGGTCTACATTCACGAGGCGGGCACCGGCGTCGTAAATGACGAATGGTGCAATCGAATCTATCGGGTGGAGCCTTGAGCCAGCCTGGGGACCTTGGGCCGGGTTGGGTGCCCGATTCCACTCCATACTATGCCATCTTGAGAATGAGCGGGGGGCGGCGGTTTGTGCTGCTAGGAGGCCTGCTGATCTCCACTCTGCTGTTGCCCGTCAGTGGGGATGCGGGGGCTTCCGCCTGGGTCTGGCACCTATGGTCCGGGGTAGGGTGGTGGGAACGAGCGGGACTCTTGGCGCCTTCCCTTTTGGGGGCGGCCTTGCTGGCTTTGGGGTTGGCGTCGGGGCTGTCCCGATTCTGGACCGGGCTGGGTGGAATCGTGGCGTTGTTTGGGTTCGGGGCGCTGTTTGCGGGTTCGGACCTGCAGGCGTTCCAGGCCTTTGACGGGTTCACGGGCTTTGTGGGACGCAATCCGCTGCTGGTGCTGGTAGGGCTTTCGTTGGTGGCCGCAGGGGCGGAGTTGACGGTTCGGGAAGAGGCCCGGCTTGTTGGGCGCACCTTGCTGGCGGCCGGCGGCGTCCTGTTGGTCTTGTTTTCGCTGCTCCCTTGGTCGGGAACCCCTTTGGTTGCACAACTGGCGGGCCATGGGTGGGCGCTGGCCCAATTGGGGCGGTGGCGGCTGTTTGCAGGGAATGTCGTCTTTTGGGGATTGGCCCTGGTGCCTCTATTTGTGGGTGTACTCGGCTTGTATTCTGCATTCCGGAAGGGCCGCAGCCCATGGTCACTGGCTCACGTGTCCCGCTTTCTGCTGCCTGGTTTGGTGCTGATGATGACCTATCCGGCTTTGATGGTGGGGCTGGGGCCCGAAGCGGCTCTGTTGCAGATTCGAGCAGCCCTGTTGATTCTGGCCGTGGTGAATGTAGCGGCGCGTTCCATAGAAATGTTGGGGGCGGACCTGTTGGAGTACTGCGTTCCGCCGGGTGCGCCGTTCTCCGATTGGCTTCGAGACGCCATCGTCCGAGAGATCCTGGGCTGGTGTGCCGATCCACTCAACAATGGTCGAGACGGGGTTGCCCAGTGCGAATTGGCCCCGGCTTGGGCCAAATACCCACGGCCCATGGTTTGGCTTGCCAAGCGGCGATTGGCCGAACTGAAGTCTGAACTTGGACTGACGGTTGCGGGAACGTGGGATGCCGAGTCCCTCGCGCGGGCAACAGAGTTTCTGGGCCCTGCGCCCAAGTCGCTTTCGGGCCAATCCCGACTGACTGCCTGGCTTTGGGCACGACGGCCCAGGGTTCCTGTTGCGGCGTCGGCGCTGGTGCTGGGGCTGGGGCTGTTAACGTGGGCGCCTTGGGGGGATGTCTCGGGGACCCTGGATTGGGATTTGGGGCCGCGCAGCAAGGCCGGAGACCAACTCTTTGAGGAGGCCCTTCCGACCTACGTGGCCGCGTTGGCAGCGCGGGACCGTGCTTTGGTGGACAAGGTGGGGGCAGCGGAAGCGGCGGTGGAGATTCGTCAGGCGGCCATCGAGGCCCAGGCCCTGGCGCGGCAGATTGACCCCGAATTGGGGGAGCGGGTGGCCCGGGTTCTTCGAATGAGCGAGAAGCCGTCGGGCAGCGCCGTGGGCTGGATTCGAAGCCTGGACAGGCTTAACCACCGCATCCGTGAGCTTGGTTTGCCTTATCATGTGTATGCGAATGCAATAGAATATCAAAGCGAAGGAAAGAAATATCGGTTTTTATATGTCAATACCTATCTGGTAGAGGAACTGCGCTGGTTTGAATCGGAGGGTAAGACATTGGCCTCGATGCTGGCCCGGCGTTTGGACCGGCTGCGATTTGAGGGAGACGGTCTGGGGCGTGTCGTTCGCCACGATCCCTTTGCGAATCTGTTGCTGGATACGGTGGAGCGAACCTCGGGCGACCTGGTGGATGCGCTGTACACTGCACTTTGTGAACCGGTGGGGTATTCGTCCACGGCGACGCCGTTTGATGAGATCTTGTGGAAGGGGGTTGGGGAGCAGTGCGGCAGCCTGTTGGCCCAGACTGTGGGGGACGTCGTGTACGAAGAGGGGATTACGGAAATGGCCCATGAAGCCATTTTGAATGTGACCCAGCGGCACGAACTGCAGCATCAGGCGGATCCGCCCAACCTTGCGATTCCCGTGGCGGTTCTTGTGGCCCATCCGTCCCGGTCCGACGCGTTTTTGCGGCTGGTCAGTCGGGAGTTGTCCGCATATGTATGTGAGCTGAACTCGTTGCTCCCCTTGGAGCAGGCCTTCGCTTTGCTTGGGATGATGCAGACCATCATGACTGAGCCATTTGCGGGAACGCCCGAATACATTGTCGGGGCCCTGG
>CAYTWV010000175.1:0-3784 GCA_964442235.1 uncultured Myxococcales bacterium
GCCGAAGATCTCGGAGATCTCCGAATTCCAGACGAAGTGGATCTTGGGGTTGTTTCGCGCACGATCCTGCATGATTTGTGAGCCGCGAAGCGCATCCCGTCGATGGATAAGGTGGACCTTCGACGCAAATCGAGTCAGGAAGTTCGCTTCTTCCAACGCGGTGTCCCCGCCACCGACTACCGCAACCTCCATGTCACGGAAGAAGAAGCCGTCACACGTGGCACAAGCCGAGACGCCGCGGCCCTGAAACTCCTTCTCCGAGGGGATGCCCAGCCAGCGGGCACTGGCCCCCGTGGCCAGAATCAGCGCGTCGGCCTGATACTCGGTGCCTCCGGCCCACAACCGGAAGGGGCGCACCGACATGTCCACTCGCTCAACCTCTTCAAACACGTGCTCCGAACCAAAACGCTGGGCCTGCTGACGCAGTTTGTCCATCAACTCGGGACCTGCGATGCCCTCGGGGAAACCCGGGAAATTCTCGATGTCCGTCGTGATCATCAATTGCCCGCCGGGCTGGATCCCTTCAATGACCAACGGCTTCAGGTTGGCTCTGGCCGCATAGATTGCTGCAGTGAGTCCAGCCGGGCCGGAACCGATGATGATGAGTTGATGTGTTTGCATAGGTGACCTCCAGCAATTGGAACGATTCCTTCAGGCCGCTTCTACCACGACCAGGCGGTGAAGAGCCAGTGATACACAAAAGGTTACGGCAGCAGGCCGTCACTTCGGGGTGCGAGACGTTTGGCATTGAGCCTTGAGAGGGCGCGTGGTACAAGCGTGCCGGAACTAGGAGGATCTCATGAACGTATTGTCTGGACCTCTCCCTGCAGGCCAGGAGTTTGATAGTGCGCTGGCGATGCGGCTGCTGGAGTCTCGAGTCATTCTGCTTTCGGGCGGCGTGGACGACCGATCGGCCCAACGTATCTGTAGCCAGTTGTTGATTCTGGAAGCCCAGGATGCCAAAGCCCCCATCACCCTGATGATTAACTCGGGCGGGGGATCGGTATCGTCTGGATTCGCCATGTACGACGTGATTCAGGGTCTTAGCGCTCCGGTCCGAACCGTCGGCGCAGGAATCGTGGCTTCCATGGGCGTCACGCTTTTCCTGTCGGTGCCCAAGGACCGGCGGTTTGCGCTTCCAAACGCCCAGTACATGATTCACCAGCCCCTCATCTCGGGCACCGTGGTGGCTCCGGCTTCAGACATCGAGATCAACGCTCGAGAAATGATCCGCACCAAAGACAAACTGAATCACCTTATTGCCGAAGCAACGGGGCAGCCGCTTGCCAAAGTAGAGAAGGATACCCAGCGAGATTACTGGCTGCTGGCCGATGAAGCCGTGGAATACGGCATCGCCGGCAAGGTCATCCGCTCCGTTTCGGAACTGGCCTGACCTCAACGTGCCGAGGTAAGATCGTGAACCACCGCTGGGGCATCCGCCTGTGCGGTCTTTGTGTTGCTCTTGCCACATCCCTTTTTCTTCCCAGCCCCACCGCAGCGCAGGTCGTCTCCAAGGCACCGCGTCCCTTGCTGGACGTTCAGTTCGACCCCTCGGCCCATCGTCTGTGGGGCCAGTTGACGCTGGGCCCCGAAAGCCCGTACGGCGAGTTTCCCGGCCACGTTTGGCTTCCCGCCGCTCGATTCCAGGCCGCTTTGGACGACACCAACAGCGTGAATTTCCCCTGGCGATTCCCGGCCGGTCTCGATTCCGGCTCCACGAAGATCACGGGTCTGACCGTTGGCGGCCAAGAGTTGGAGTGGCGCCCCTCTGCGAATGAACGGGAGTGTGAGCCCATTGCTGTGCCAGCGTCGGTCTCTGCTGGCCGGTGGGGCATGACATTCGAGACCCAACTGCCCCGGCGCTTTGGCCCCTTTGGCTGGGTAGGTCAAGAAACGACTCTACTGGGAGGATGGTATCCTCTGTGGATCGCACCGTCTTCTGAATGTGGGTGTGATGGCGTGCTTCCCGACCTTCGTTCGGTCACGGTGCGGGTGGTTTCGAAACAAGGTGGACTGCTGATCTTGGGAACCACGGTTCGGTTGGTGACTGCGGGCCAGGCTGTTTCGGTGATAGCAGACTTGTCACGGCCGCTGCTGCTGGCCTTTCGCCGAGACTTCAGCATCGTCCAAGCCGGCGAAGGTCCCAATCGCCGGATTGGAATTGCCTCGGGGCCATGGGATAGTGCGGCGTTCCAAGCCATGACCCAGGCTGTGGCCCAGGCCAACCTGGTGGTCCCCACAGCTGAGCCGTTGCTTCTGGTGCAGGCCCCACTACGAGAGATGATGGTGATTCCTTTTGAGGGCGGGCTTCTGGTTTCGGACAGGCTGCTTCGTGTGGCAGGTTTGGGCCCCTTACGCAGCCGCCACTTGGCATCGCTTGACTGGGGGCTTGCAGTTCAGGCCTATCTTGCCCGGGGGACGACCTACGCGGATGCGTTGGTGCTGGGTGTCCTGGCGCAGTGGCTGGCCCCGAAGACTGGATCCGAGGCGGCCTCGTTGCGGACTTGGTTTCGGCGGGCAGAGGTTTTGTCCGTGGTGGATCAAGTCGGGACAGACCCTCAAACCGGCTTCCAGCAGGCCCTGTTCGGAATGCCCAACCTTCCCGACGAGTTGGCTTCAGTGCCCTGGTTTGGGACGCAGCACCCCGAGTCTCCGTGGGTCGTGGCCCACCAGATTCTGCTTGTGCTGGGTGAAGCCAGGGTGCGTTTGCTGCTGGCAGATCAAACGGGCGGTCTGGCGGGACCCATGGCCAGGCTGGCCAAGGAGATGCAGGACCTGGCACCAGGGCTGTTGCCCCAGTTGAAACAACGCCGGAAAGTGGATTTCAGCCTGGGAGAAGTCCGGGATGGTACCGTAGAGGTTCGGACCGAGGGTTCGGAGGGGCCATGGGCCATCGAATTGGCTGTGCCCCAGTCAGGCAGCGGGCCCATTTCTGCCTTTTGCCCAGCATTTCCTTGCCCAGTCCAGGTTCCGGGCCTCGTGGCAGACACAGACTTGCTGCTGGACCCTGGCGAGCGCATGGCCCAATGGACCGACCAGGCTGTGGACCCAAGGCGAAACGACCGGAACTATCAGGATTTGAAGTGGATGATTGCCCGGGCTTCGTTTTCGGCCTCATCCCAGGACAGTCTGCCGTTTGCCCAAGTGGAGTTGGTGGTTCAACCCCGTTACGACCTGGCCCACATGGCCTTCATGACGCTGTTTTTGGGTCCTGTACGAAGTGGGATGCAGGGCGGGATGCGCTGGGGACTGGGCCAGAAAAACCGCGCCAATGCCCGTTCCATGGTGCTGGGGCTGGCGCCTCGACTCTCTCTTGACAGTGCCGACACACGAGTCTGGACCGCCGGGGTGGTCGCCTCGTGGATGTACAACAGCTATCTGAGCCGGACCAACCCCTTCGATGGAACGTTGATATACGGATACGCCCTGCCCTTTGTGGAGGGCAACAGCGGCTCCTTTGGCGCCAGATTCGGGGGTTCCGCCACTCAATTGTGGGGTGTCACGCCAGACCACATCCTGGCGGCCCGATTCAGCGTGGACAGTGCGTTAGGGCATCTGCCCGGCCACGAAGAGGCCTATTCCGGGGGCGTAGAGGGGGTCCGTGCGCTTCAGGCGCAGGGGACCGGACGCCGCCACAGGCTGTCCGTGTCCGCCGAGTATCGGTGGATGGCGGTTCGCAATTTGTGGCAATCGCTGTTGGGCCTTGCCTGGCTGGAAGGAATTCAGGCCGTGGTGTTCGTAGATGCAGCGCTTCTTGCCGACGATATGGGCCAGATCTTTGCAC
>CAYTWV010000175.1:3794-8388 GCA_964442235.1 uncultured Myxococcales bacterium
CCTGGGAGCCGGGGCAGGCCTGCGTCCTCACACTCAGGTACTTGGCTTCGTGCCAGCCGTCTTGTCTCTGGATTTTGCCTGGCTTTTCCCCGTGGGAGCCATATCGGAAGGGGGCCCATCGTTTGTACTGGGCTTCTCTCAAGCGTTCTGAACGGCTCTCCTACACAGGTTCTCCTTGACCGCCAATCAAACAGGGTCAACTGGGCCGGCGAGCGCCCAGTGAGCAAGGCGACCTGCCGGGCAGAAGCGCAGGCGTGCTTGGCACGCTGAGCATTCTGGCCAAAGGGCAACGCCGCTCACCGGGATGATCGATGGTTCAGGAGACCCTGTTTAAGGTAGTTTGCAGCCATCGTCGGCGTAGCTTGGGTCGCAGGTTTCGCCCACAGGACAAAGTGTGGCGTCAGGCAACCAGGCCGTCTTGTTGACCGCCGGATCACATCGCAAGCAGGGGAAATTCGCACTGAGGTCGCCCGGGCCCCAGCAGGTACCATCGATGTAGCACGCGTTGCCCACGGGTGTGCCCGGCACACACAGACCATTGCTCTGCGTGAAGGACTGGCAATCCAGCGTCAGGCAGTTGTCGGCGAAGATGGCCAGGTCGTCCAGATAAAGGCTGACGACAGCCGATGTTGCAATCTTGGTGAAGGAGAAGGTGAACTTGGTCATTCCTCCGATTCCCAGCGCAGCCAGGTCGATGCTTCGGCGGATGTAAGCACCGGTGCACGAAGTCGACTGGTCAAAGGTCAAAGCGGTGCTGCCGTTAATCAACACCGTCATGGACCAGGCCGGTGGATTTGCGCTGAGGGGACACAGCGAATAGAAGCTGAATTCTCGGGTCGCACTCTCGGCGGTCGTGGGTACATAGTGCCAGAAACTGAGCGTTCCCGAAGCATTAAGAGAGCCCGACTTGTAGTACTGCAATACGTACGTACCGGAATTGCAGTTGGCTCCGTTGGAGAAACTCCTGACCTTCCAGGGATTTGGGTTGGAGCCGCCATTGGTATAGGAGAACAGGAATCCGCTGGGAGGTATCCCGGAAGTCCCGGCAAGCTCACCCTCGAATCCACGGGCATAAGTTCGGGCCTTGGTGGCGCACACGGGAATGGAAGCGTCCTTGTCGCAGACCTCGGACACTCCGCATTCCGACGAACTGGTACAACAGTCCGGGCATTCGCAGGTATTACTAACGCAGTCTTCCCAAGCCTCACACGAGCCGCAAGACCCGCCGCAGCCATTGTCGCCGCACTCCTTGCCGGAACACTGAGGGGTGCAGCAGGCGTTGTTGAAACAGACCGCAGGCGACACACACTCTGCATCCAACAGGCAGCAGCCAGCCAAGGGTTCAAAGAGACAACTCTGCCCATCAGGCGAGCAGGTATTGTTGGTGCAAACGTTGCTGTCGTCGCAGGCCGGAGTCTTGGGCGCACCCGCTGCGCAGCCGCCCGCCCCGTCACATTTGTCGTTCAGAGTGCAGGGGTCCCCATCCTCGCAGGCCGTGGTGTTCGGTGCGTCGGGATAGGAACATCCCGAGGCCGGGATGCACTGATTCAACGTGCAAGGGTCGCTGTCGTCACAGACCAGAGGCTGCGTGTCGGTGCAGGCGCCGGTTTTGCATTTGTCACTGATGGTGCAGGCGTTGCCGTCGTTGCACGTGGTGCCGTCGGCCAAATCTTTCATGCCGCACAATCCGGTGGCTGGCGTGCAAAGGTTCTTCCGGCATTCGGTGTCGGCTGCCGTGGAACACGAAACCACCGTCGTTGCGTCGAAGTAGCAGGTGTACGGGGCCAATAGCAGATTGCAGCGCAGGATCCCGTCACACTTGTCCCCGTTGTCCAGGGCCACACAATCGGAATCCGAACGGCACTCACACAGGTCGGTTCCCGGCAGACAGGTTCCCGATGTGTTGCAACTGCCCAATGGGGTGCAGGGGTCCTGTGCCCCCGGCGCATTGTTGGGATACTTGCAACTGAACCCCGTGTTAGCCGGAGTTCCAGTACATTCTCCGGTTAGCGGGTCGCACCCATCCAAGGTGCAGTCGTTGGAATCCAAACAGACCTTCGCCGTGCCCACGCACTCGCCGGTGATGCAGAGGTCGTTCAGGGTACAGCCATTGCTGTCCTGGCAACTGAAGCCTTCCTTCACCAGATAATCGTTGTTGCACAGCCCCGAGGCTTCCAGGCACTCGTCATAGGTGCACTCTTTCCCGTCATCGCAGGTATTCTGCGTGCCGACGCACATTCCGTCGGCCTGGCACTTGTCGCCAAACGTGCAATTTTTGCCGTCGCTGCAATTTTGCGCCAGCTGCGGGACAGGGTCGTTTAGACACAGCCCGGTATCGGGATTGCAGCTATCGGTGGTGCAGAATTTCTGATCGTTGCAATCTACGGCAGTCTGGTTGATGCAAAGCCCTGCATTGCAGGTCCCCAACACCGTGCACTTCAGTCCGTCATCACAAGGGCCACCCTGGTTCTTGGGGGTCTTGGTGCAGGCGCCAGTGATCGGATTGCAGTTAGGCGTATTACAGTCGTCGCCGGCGCAGTTCATGGGCGACAGCGGGTCCAGCACGCAGGCATGGTCGATACACACGGGCACACCGTTGCAAACATTTCCGTCATCGATGCAATCCGTGTTGAGGTCGCAGCCCGTGGAACAGGCCCCGATTCCGGCGTCACATTTGAATGTACCCGGGAACGCTGCGGAACACTGTGCCGAGGGGGACCAGAGGCCGCTCTGGCAGATTGCGACCTTCGTGGCATCGGTACACCGGGTAGCCCCGTTGCTGACTTCCACCAAGTCCTGGCCATCTCTGGCCAGACACGAGTTGGCGTGGAAGGTGCAGAATTTGCTGCCGGTCTCCCCATAAGGGGTACCGCAAAGGCCGGAAATGCAGACGCTGTTGTCGGTGCAAGCCTCGAAGCCGTCACAAGCGGACTCGTCCTTGGTCCCATCACAGTTGTTGTCCACACCGTCACATTCGAATTCCACAATCCCGTGATAAGCGGTCACTGGGCTGTAATCGCAGAACCATTCTCCCATCACACAATAGGCGAAGGGGGAAACGGTCTTACAAGGGCCTTCGGTGTTGCAGGTATCGCCATCAATATCCAGTGCGTCGCCGGCGATGCCTTCGTCGGTGGCTCCGTCACAATCGTTGTCTAACCCGTCGCAAGTCTCTTCCTGGGCTTCATACCCTTCGATGCCTGCATAGTTGCAAACCCACTTACCATCGGTGCAGGCGACCTGAACTTTGTCCTCGCACACCCCCTGGTCCGTGCAGGCCTGGCCCATGGGATCCAGCGGGGCTTCATCCTCCTGGCCATCGCAGTCGTCGTCTTTACCGTTGCACAACTCGACGTCGCCACAGACCACCGTGCCTCCGCCCTGGGCCAGCACCGCCACAATCAGGCTGAAATGCAATGTTTGCACATACACAATCCCGTCGTCGGGATTGCCCCAGGCCGGAACCTGTTCCGCCGAATCAAGGGTTTCAAGGCCGCCAACCAACCCCTTAAGCAACGTCCACTTCGCCACGTCCACGGAAGCGGCAGAGCGGGGCAACCCTAGGGTAACTGGCTTCGCAAACACGGTTCCATGCGGCTCAAATGCCCATACGGCCGAGACGGCTTGTGGACCCTCGGGAAGCGTGGCACCCGGAAAACCAATGGCCTCAATTGTGATGCCCGCTTCCTCGGTTACCGCACCGGCGGGTATCAAAAGCTCAATGCCGCCCTCCAGCAGGAAATGCCCGCCGGCGGGGAATACCTTGGCCGATTCCACGGGAATCAGTTCAGCCGTGTCCTGGGGCTCTACTTCGGCAACGTCCTTGCCGTCCACCAGTTCCGGCACATCCTGGTTCACGTCGGGCGTCGTTTCATCTTCCAAGGCCGTATCCTGGACGCTGTCCGGATACACCGGAATCTTCTTCTCGACTTTGGCGATGCAACTGGCCAAAAGAACAACGCTGCAGAGAGCCATCATGGATTTGATATGAGAACGCACGGAGGGCCTCCACCCGTTAGTGTCTACGGCAAATTACCCTGCAAAACCAGCGCTCCGCCCCCGGGCAAAGGAGTCGCTGTCAACGCAAAAGCGGCCTGTGAGTCCGAACCCACCGGAATGGGCCAGCCCAACAGAATGTCCAATCCAGCCAGGACACTCAGTGCCCCCACCCCGTAGGCAATCCACGAGTAGAGCGACTGACTCTGAGCATCCGAATACTTCGAATCGAATTGCGACGAGTAACCGGGAATGAAGGGGTCCAGAGCGTTGGCCTGGTCTGCCGTCCCCACCGCCTGCATCGAAAACCAGGCACCGGCCCCCAATCCCACGGCCCCTACACCCACAAGAGTCCACCCCAGCCAGTCCAAATTGCTGGGACCGGACTGGATCTCCACGATTCCATTTCCACCCGGAGTTCCGGAAGACCCCATCTGGGTCAGGTCCAGCACCTCGGGATCCACTGGGTCAACGGCGTTGGGATCTTTGGGCAGGGCGGGATCACCACCCGCTGTGGGATCCTTGCCACCATTGGGGTCTCCGGCCACTTGCAGCGGGTCCTTGGTTCCGCCAGGGTCTGCAGGACCCGTCGGATCCT
>CAYTWV010000176.1:0-3390 GCA_964442235.1 uncultured Myxococcales bacterium
CGGGTCCACATGATAGACCATCTGTTTATGCAGCAGGCTGGAGAGCGCCCGCATGGCCCCCATATCGGGCCTTTGTGTTTCATGGGGCAGTGTATTTTCTGCCATAACCTGGAAACAACTCTTCCCATCGATGCAAGGCTGTTTCATGCAGAACGCATCCGAGTAACGAATCGGGTCGAATCGCATTCCAATCAGCCGCAAGAACCAGTAACGCATCAACACGAAATAGGTATGGGGTACCCGATACGGCGTCCCTTGCAGTTGCGGCGTCTCCTGGGCCGCCAACCGAACCGCTGCCGTGCAAAGCCGTGAGGTCAGTTGGTGTTCGGGATGTCCGGTGGCCCCGTAGATGGGGGAGAACGTCAAGATGACTTCGGGGCGGAACTTCCGGATTTCGTTGGCAATCCAAACCGTGGGGTCTTCTTTGGCCTTCCAAAGTTCCAGCAGTTCCTGGCGTTTGGGGAAACTCTCCACGGGCAGTGAGGCATTGTGGAACGAGTTTAACGCCAGGCTGGCCTTGTAGAGTTCGGCGACCTTGCGCAGTTCACCTTCGCGTACATCCGCCACACTCTTTCCTTGGGGGATGGGAATAGCAGCACCGCCTCCATCACCCCGAGTCAGCACCACAAAGTGAAGCGGAGCGCCACAATGCAAGCTGGCATAGGCCAGAACCGACCCACAAAAGGACTCGTCGTCGGGGTGAGCCCCTACCCACATCAGGCGGGATTTCTGATCCAGAAGTTCTTGAATAGTCGGCACGGCCCCTTGGGATTTTGGCTTCACCGGGCCTTTCGCCCAAAGCCTTTCGGCCAGCGGATTAAAGACCACCCACGCCAGCAATCGCCCCAACAACCGAAACGGCAAGGACCAGACGGCACCACGATTGGTTTCCACCACTCCACCTCCCTGACTGGGGCTGGGTTTAGCCCGAACTAGCCGATAATGCAAGGGGAGTGGTGTATGGAGACGGGCCCGCAGGCAGCGAAACGAGCCGCTGACTAGGGCTTTGGTCCGATTCGCTCTGCCAGACTCTCTCTTGCCTTTGCCAGCAGTCTCTCTACCGCTTTTGGCGAGGCGTCCAGAACCGAAGCAATTTCCTCGTGGGAGAGCCCTTCGAAGTGGCGCAGAAGCACCGCCATCTTCTGGCGCTGAGGCAATTCATCTATGGCGCTGTGCAGAAGAGCATACTGTTGTCGAGTATCCACTTCATCCAAGTCCCCCGACGGGTCCATCGGTTCGCTCTCGCCCATGGGCTCCTCACCCCTTCTTCTGCCCGCATCCAGGCAGACGTTCACCAGGATGCGAAAGAACCAGGTTCTGAATTCCGCTGTGGGTCGATAGCTGTTGGCGGCTTTGAATGCCTTCAGGAACGCCTCTTGGACCAGATCCTGGGCCGTTTGAGTGTCGCGGCAGTACCGAAAGGCGATGCGCCACGCAGTTTGCTGGTGACGGTGGACAAGCAGAGCGAAGGCATTTCGATCCCCGGCAGCAACTCGCGCCATGACCTCCTGGTCGTCGGGCTGCGCTGCATGTTGAGATGGGGTATCGGAGATGTCCAATTCAGTTCCCCGCGTGGTACGGGAAGAAGATGGTGCAGGGAAGAGAGAACTTCAAGCGTCCACCTTTGGCACTGCCCATGGCGGGCCCGGCGCCCCGTCGGCCCCTGAAGGAACCGACGGGAGACGAACTACTTGCCTCCGCAGCCGCAACCGCCCTCTTTCTTGGGGGCTTGGCCCTTGCCTTCGAAATGCTTCTGGATCTTGGCAGCGCCAGGCCCGGCGACGTTGACAATCTCGATGAGCAGCGAAGCCCCTTCCAGGCCACACAGGCAGAATCCGCCGCAGCCACAGCCTTTGCCGTCCTTGCCGTGATGTCCACAGCCCTTGCCGTCTTTGGCGTCTTTGTCGCAGCCGCAGCCACAGCCCTTGCCGTCTTTCGCGCAGTCGCACTTGCCCTTCTCGCAGTCGCACTTGGCATCGCCGCAGCCACAGCCCTTGCCATCTTTGGCGTCCTTGTCATGGCCACAAGACTTGCCGTCTTTGGCGTCGTTGTCGCAGCCGCAGCCCTCTCCTTCGCCCTTACCACAGTCACACTTGCCTTTTTCACATTTGCAGTCAGGGCAGCCACAACCACAGCCCACGCCCTTCTCTTTGGCATCCTTCATGGCCGCAAAATGGTCCTGAATGCCTTGAACATCTTCGGGCTTGGCGGCGGTCACGACCACCTTCACACCGTCCTTCACGTTCTCCACAACGATGCCGGCCTTGCCCAGTGGCCCCTTCTTGCCGTGCCCGCCGCAACCCGGGCCCGCAACGGCAATCTGAGCGACCAAAGCCACAACCACAAACGCTAACATTGAAATAGCCTTCTTCATAACAAACCTCCAACAGATTCAAAAGGACCGTGGCCTCCAGGCACCGGGCCGGGAAGCCATTGTTCACGGGTTGTGCGCTCCACACGAAGCGCCACTCTCCGGCGAATCCAAATTCACTCCACCGCTCTGGTGGGGACACCCACCCGAGGGGGCCTCGGGGACAAAGGGGACACCTCCGCCGCCACAGGTGCAGCCAGAAGAATGCTGGCCCTTCTTTCCGTGATTCCCAGCCGCACAGCCGGGGCAACTGCCCACACAAGAGCCTGTGCACATGGGGTTCGGGCACATCCGGTTCTTCAACATACGGTCGAAGGCGCTGCGTTGCTCGCCGTTAAGACCGTTACGAATTTCGACAAGGTGGTCCACCGTCTTATCTTGAATCAGTAGCTGCGCATCCGTGATGTTTTGTGTGACGCGCCGAAGCCCGGCAAGATCCGGTGCATCCACGGTCATCAAATCCACCAGGCGCTGCTTCATCTCCTTCATTTCCACTTTTATGGGTTCCAGAGTCTTCATCAGTTGCACCCTGGAGTCGGCGATGCGCTGAGCCTCCTGCGTTGACAAAGAGGTGAACTTGCCCAGTTCTGCAACAAACCGATCCGGATTGGCGGGAGCAGCGGCCTCGGCCGGCACATCAGGCGTTGCGACCGGTTCAGGGGTCTGCTGCGCGGTCCAATTGCAGCCGGTTCGACAAACGTACCCCGTCAAAAAGGCCACGTTGGCCAAAACGGAAACGGCCAGTAGCCAGGGCACCAATTGGGCGAATCGAACTCGTGTACTCATATCTAGATCTCCTCGCCGGCGGCCTGATGCCGGCCCCCGTCCCGCAGTGCGCCGTCCCGCAGTGTGGACGAATCGCCGGGAGAGTCAGAGTTGGACGCCGTAATCACCCATCCAAGGGGAAGGTCCTCGGATTCGGCCTCGAATGACGAGGCCCAGTCCGATGCCGGCACTTGTTCCGAACCGGTCGGATTCTGCCCTTGGGATGCAGCGTTTTGTGCGGGTGCGCCGTCAAT
>CAYTWV010000176.1:3400-5090 GCA_964442235.1 uncultured Myxococcales bacterium
AGAGCCAGCAGCTTCAATTCGGAGGAGCAATGGGGGCAGCCCTGAGCATGCTCTTTCAGCAGCCCCAACTCGCTGGGAGGTAACGTCCCCCGCTCCAAAGCGGCCATTCGATTCTTGTTGAGTTTGCAGCTCACTGTGGCTCCCTCCGACGAACCTATGAACGGACGTCGCAGAGAAATCCCCCTCCGAAAAGTTCAGGGACTCGAAAAACCATGGGAAATCAGGTGGGACGGGAATCAGGGAAGCGGAAGACTAGTCATCCTCAGTTAAGGCCTTCACTGCGTCTGCCGCTGCTTGGAGATATTGGGCAGCAGTCTCGGGGGTCATTCCGCCGTGAACCCCGCCGAAGAAGAGATGTTTCTTCACCTTCATGCCGCAGAACTCAAAGATGCCCACGTCCTGGGTCTTCTTGATGGCATCGTACATGCCATTGCCCTCGTACGTCGAGGCGGGCATTCCGTGAGTCGTAATCAGCATCACCGAATGTTTGTCGAGAAGGCCGACGGGACCTTGGTTTCCGATGTGATACGCAAAATCCGTCGTCAGCGTACGGTCGACCCACCCTTTGAGAATGGCCGGCATGCCGGTCCACCAGATCGGGAAAATGAAGGTGATGTGGTCGGACTTCACAATGGCCTTCTGGGCGTCATCGGCATGTCCCGGAGGACAACCGTGTTCGGCGTGGTGCTGGTCGTCCCAGTGGCCTCTGGCCGGTGCAAATCCCTCGTGATACAGGTCGTACACCGTGACCTCATGGCCGGCGGCAACAGCCGCCTCCTGCACCTTGACCAAAAGAGCATGGTTGAAGCTCTCGGGGTTTGGATGGGCGTACACGATCAGATGTCGAAGCTTACCGGGCATGCAATACCTCCAAAGTGGGTGATGAATGGACTGGGCTTACGATGAAGGGATGCGACGATGATGTCAAGTGTCGTGAACTTTAGAACGAGGTCCAGTTCGGCATCAGAGAAGACGCCGTAGTGGGGTCGTCAACCCAAGTGACCGAGTAGTCTCCCCACAACGAGCTGGCTGAAGGCAAGGATTGCACACACTCCCCCTCCTTGGTGGTGAAGGGCCCCTCTTCGATCGTGGCAGGCGCCGAGAGAGTCAATTCGCCCGTTTGCACAGGGAAGCGGGAGAGCCAAAGACTGCCCGTATTCTCGTTTGCTCCTGCATCGGTAATGGCCACGGCCAGCGCCCCACCCTGCCCGGTCAGCGCCATGGCCGGCACTCCGTTTCCAGTCGTATCATTAAGCCTCTTGAGCCAGAACATGCGCCCGATGGAGTCCATCCGGGCAATCCACCAGTCGTCGTCACTGGCAGTCCACCAGGTTCCCACGGCCAGATAGCCGCCGTCACTCAGTTGCGAGAGCCCGGTCAAGTCGATGCCCAGGAACGAGACGGTGTTGACGTTAGCCCAACCAACGGCCCCATCGGGTTTGATCTTGATTAGCACCTCTTGCGGCCCCCCGATTCCATAACTTCCCCCCACGATGAGATCCCCGTCCATGGACTGCAGCCCGGTCTGCAGCTTGATGCCGCTAAAGGCGTCGCACCCGTAGATCTCGTTGGCCCAGTTCAAGTTCCCTTCCGGGGTCAAACTTAGGACAAAAGAGCGGTCGGCGGGATCCTGCCCCAGTCCAAAGGTACGGCCTACAACCACAACGCCGTCGTGGTACCGAATCAACGC
>CAYTWV010000176.1:5100-6535 GCA_964442235.1 uncultured Myxococcales bacterium
CCGTTTGGACCAGACGGGAATGCCCTGAGCGTCCAATCTG
This sequence comes from uncultured Myxococcales bacterium, assembly GCA_964442235.1. Classification (GTDB taxonomy): domain Bacteria; phylum Myxococcota_A; class UBA9042; order CAIXZC01; family CAIXZC01; genus CAYTWV01. The sequence goes on from CAYTWV010000176.1 coordinate 5,141, forward strand.
GTGATCCAGACATCCTGGTCCCCCATGTCCTCACGAACGACCGGCGCAGCAAGAATCACCCCGCCGTCGCTCATGGCCAGGATTGCCGCAGCTCCGTGCGCTGCCTGGAACGGCAAATCAGGCCGTTTGGCCCACTTCATGGCCCCGTTATTGGTCAGCGCCATCAGGTTCAAGGGTTCGAAACCCGCTGCCATGATGCTGGTGTCGGGCAGCATTGCTGAGGCCCAAATCTTTTGAGGAATGGGAAGCACCGCGTTGTCCCTGACGTATTCCCAGGTCCAGAACAGGTCGCCCTCTCTGCTGATCTTGGACAGAGACCGGACACCACTTCCTCCGACCAGATAGTGGCCGTCCACGGTCTGCTCCAGGAAAGTGCGGCTTCGGTCCGGTTCCCAACTGGAGATCACGTCGGCAAGCATTCGGTTCCAGGGCGTGAAGGTGGGTTCGGTGACATCGGGCACTTCAGTGGTAGTGGGGTCGTCCTGGCAACTGCCCTCGGCGAAGGTCATGTCGAAGATGTCAAAGGGGTGTCCCCATTCGGCCAGGCTTGCTCCCCAGATTTCCAACTCCACTCCGATTTCGCCCTCGAATCCGCCGTGAATCTTCCAGCACGGATTCTGTTCGGATGAGGCGTTGATTTCGGTATAGGCGCTGACTTCTGCGTAGGGTCCGAAAATTCCGTAAAGAGCCAGCTTCAGGCGCGGCCCAATGGACGCCTTGGCATAGGCCTGTTCCATGGCTGTGGCCACCACGGGGTCCGTGTCGAATTTGGGAGTTGGCGGAATGACCGATCCGCCGTCGCTGGTGCTGTAGCTGATTCCGGCGTCGAAACTGGCGCTGGCACCTGCAGAGAAAGTGTATCGACTGGAAGCGCCGCCCTGGAGATTGGCCCACAATTCCACGGCGGGGAAAAACACCAGAGGCCCGATGGCAAAGGCCTTCAAGGAGGCGGAACCCAGCAGGAAGTCCTTATTGAAGGTCTTTGCGGCCACACCTTCGGCACTTAGATGGGCCTCGGCGCCAGCGTGGATGTTGAAGCCCACGACAATTGCGGGCAGAAAGTCTCCTTCCCAGACTTCCGGCCACTCAAACTCCATGCCGTAGAAGAACGAAATGCCTCCGCCCACCGTCGCCGCCACGCGGACCTGGTCTTCGGGTGTGCTGGTGTCATTGTCCCCGTTGAATGGATAGAACTCTAACGTAAAGGGGCCAAAATAGCCGTCCACGCTATCGGCTTTGCCAATGTTCGGTGCTTCTCCGTTGGGAAACACAAAGACCCTGGGAGAAAGCTCGTTCCACTTCATGTCCGAAGGAAGGACGACCAGCGGCTTATTGAACTCGACGTCCAGAGAGCGAAACGCCTTCTGGATGGGAACCGCCTTGGTCGAAACACTG
>CAYTWV010000176.1:6545-8373 GCA_964442235.1 uncultured Myxococcales bacterium
CGCCGCACTACCCTTCCGGCAAAGCCGGTTCCTAAACATTGGCCCCGTCCCCGTTGGCTTCCACCGAGACGACCTCCCGAAGCATCCCGTAGGGGGTCTGCGTACCCATTCCCATGACCAGAACCTGACCGGAAGCCAGCGTATCGCCCCAGGCCGAACCGGCTTTGACCGTCAAGGTTCCATCGCTGCCGACGGCAGTAAGTGCTGTCAGAGCCTCACCCTCGATCACCTTAGTCGTCTCGAAAAGCTGAAACTCGATCTTGGTTTGTGTCGGCGATGCATCAAAATCGGCCGGCAAATCGCCTACCTGCACATCGGCAGGCTCGTTGGAACTGGAGTTCCCACCACATCCCACCATGCCCGCCAAAACCAGGGACCAAGCCATCGAGCGAACCGCAATCCTGCGAAAGTTCATGCAATCACCTCATTTCGGCGGCAATGTAACCACATGAGCCCGGAAAAGCCAGGACGGGGCCATGGAAAAAGGCTGCAGGTCAGGCTATGGTCGGCCGGTGCCTCCGACTTGAGTCGGGGCGCTGCGAAGTCGGGGCGCTGCAAAGTCGGGGCGCTGCGAAGCTGGGGCGCTGGGTGTCAGTGCCACGACCGTCAGGGAGTGGGCGCGTTCCGGATGCTTTGCATCCCGGCAAACTCCTTGGGGACGACGCCGGTGCCTCGATTTGCCTGCTTGGTTGACCATTTGGGAGACATTATGAATATTGTAGTTAAGTTGTCCGGCACGGACCGTTTTCTGTACCAGATGATTCTGTTCGCCATACTTGGCGTCGGACTTACATCGGTCTCCTGCTCCGACGCCTCAAATTCTGCGCAACCCGGGGATCTGAACGACGCTGACCTTCGTGGCGATTCGGTCGGGGACTTGGGAACGGATTTGTCCGGCGATTTGCGGCCTGCGGATCAAACTGGCGATCTACCTGCGGCTGCAACGTGCGGCGACGGGGTGTGCGGCCCGGACGAAGAGTGCCTTGGCTGCCTTGCTGACTGCCCCTGCTCATGCGGCGATGGGGTGTGCACCTTCGGAGAGTTTTGTGCCGTGTGCCCCCAGGATTGCGACTGTACCGACGGTGCCGCCACCCCTCCCATGGGGTGGAACAGTTGGAACCTGTTTGCGTGCGAAATCGATCAGGACCTGATTGAGGAAACGGCCCAGGCCCTGGTGGACAACGGCATGGCGGCCGCCGGGTATCGGTTTGTAAATATTGATGATTGCTGGCAAGTGGACCGCACGGCAGAGGGCGTGATTGTGGAAGACCCTGTGACATTCTCAAAAGGAATGTTGGCCTTGGCACAGAAGGTCCATCAGTTGGGCCTGAAATTCGGAGTGTACACCTGTGCGGGCCCCGAAACTTGCCAGCATCGTCCAGGAAGTTATCAGTTTGAGGATCAAGACGCCAAGACCTATGCCCAGTGGGGTGTTGACTATGTGAAGGTGGACTGGTGCAGCGCCGAGAGCATGAATGCCAAAGAGCGGTTCGGAGTGTTTCGAGACGCGCTGGCTTCCTCGGGAAGGCAGATTCTGCTCAGCATCTGCAATTGGGGGCTGCAGGATCCCTGGATCTGGGGCCCGTCCACAGGAGCCTTGTGGAGAACCAGTGGCGACATTTTCGACCATGTGGTGGGGCTTAATTTGTGTCTGGAAAGCGCCGAGCCACTTGCGGCCTTTGCCCGACCCGGGCACTGGAACGACCCGGACATGCTGGAGGTCGGAAACGGCGGCATGAGTGACACCGAATACCGTGCTCACTTCAGTTTGTGGGCCATCCTGGCGGCCCCTTTGCTGGCCGGCAACGACGTACGGAACATGGATGCT
>CAYTWV010000177.1:0-8359 GCA_964442235.1 uncultured Myxococcales bacterium
TGCGCGACGAACGCGGCGAACACGCGCTGCAGGTCGGCTATGGCTCGTGGTTGAAAGGGTCTACCGGCATGCGCGGGCGCGGCGACGAACCGGTTGCCGCGTGCGGCGCCTGGACGGCCGAAGCGACCTCTATTCCCTGGGCATCCTCATGTTCGAGATGCTCTCGGGCACCCTGCCGTTTAATGGTGATAACCCTTTGGCCTTGGCACTGACCCAGGTCCAAACGCCCCCGCCGCCCTTTCCCAACTCGTCGCAGGTTCCCCAATCGATCCAGAAACTGGTCTATCGACTGCTTCAGAAGTCCCCCGACGACCGCCCCCAAAGCGCAGCCCAAGTGGCCAAAGAGCTTATGGAACTGGAACTGGCCTTGGGCACGGCGGCCACGTCCAACGCACCCTCAGCCGGGCAATCCCAAACACCCGCTCGGTCGGCCCGGTGGGCATGGTGGCTTCTGGCACTGCTGTTCCTTGGTTTGGCAGCGGGTGGGGTCGAGTGGTTCTGGTATTCCAACACCAACCAGACTCCTGAAGCCCCCGCAGAAGTCCATCCGGTCGAAATCGCGCCTCCCCTCCCAACGCCCCCGCCCATCCCGAACCCCGCACACCCCAGACGGCGCCCCGCCGAGGGACCCGTCCGGCTCTATCTGCCGCCGGGATATTCGCCCGCCGTACACCAGCAGACAGCGCCCGCTACACCTCAGCCCCATGCTGCAACAGGCCCGTAGCGTGTCGAATTGAATCGCTGTTGCCGACCAGATAAATCAAATCGCCCTCTCGAAACGCCCCCACCACGGACATCTCCTGAAGAAGGTCACTGCCTCGGCGCACAGCCACCACCGAAGCCCCCGTGATCCGCCGCAAGTCCATTTCCAGCGCACTTTTCCCCAGGCCAGACCACCCCGCCAGCATTCGAACACTGTCTATCTTGAGTTCTGCCAGCCCCTCATGTTCCGCCAACGTGATTCGTGGCATCGTGACCTTGCGATCGGAGGTCCCCATTTCTTCTCGTGCAATGCGAACCTGCGCCTCGATGACGTTGCGAGGCAGTTCCAACCTGCGCAACAGCCGCATCACCGCTTCGGCACTGGCTTCCACCTCCTCAGCGATGACATCCGAAGCCCCCAGATCCAGCAGTTTCCCCCGCTCGGCCAGATAGCGAGTACGAACCATCAACGGCACCCCGGGCGCTTCCCGTCGCACCGAATCCACCACCCGCACCACGGCCTCGGGGTCATTGATCAACACCGCCACGGCCCGGGCTTTGGCTACCTGGGCGTGTACCAGCGCTTCATGGCTGGTTGCGTCGGCATAATAGGCTGGCACGCCCGCCGTTCGAGCCTTGCGCACCGTATCGGCGTTCAATTCCAGCACGATGAACTTCACGTGGCAGGCATCCAGGCTGCGCACCACCATCCGCCCCGCCACCCCGAAACCAATCACCACCACGTGGCCCTTCAGCACCTCCCCTTCGCCCTCGACCTGATCCACTCCACGCACACCAAGCAAACGACTCAACGGTGCCAGCAGCCGCTCGCCAGCAGTTAAATGCGGGGCCAGCGAAATCAACATCGGGGTAACGAACATGCTCAGAATGCCAGCTTGCAACAACGCCCCCGACACGTCGGGATCGGTTAATCCGTGACCCTCGCCAATCTTCAGCAACACGAACCCGAATTCACCAAACTGCCCCAATCCCATCCCTGCCAACATCGCCGCCCTAGCCGGGAACCGCATAAAAATTGCGGCTATCGCCGCCAACACGGCCTTTCCCATGACAAAAGCCAGGAACAGGGCACCCACCAGAATCGGATGCTGCAGCACCAGGCCTCCCTGGAACAGCATCCCCAGTGAGATAAAAAAGATACTCACGAAGGCGTCACGAAGCGGAATGATGTCGCCCATGGCCCGATGCTGGTACTCCGTGTCGGCCACCACCATGCCGCCCAAAAAGGCCCCCAGCGCTGGAGAGAGCCCAACCAGCGACGTGGCCCACGCCGTCCCCACACAGATGGCCAGCACAGCCAGCAAGAACACTTCACGGCTTCGGCTGGCATCCACACGATTCAAAAGCCATGGGACCGGATAACGGGCCATAAAATAGGCAAAGGCCACCACGCCCACTGCTTTGACCATGGCAAACGCCACCTCGGACAAAGCCCCTTGTGACCCCCCGGAACCAGCCAGGATGGGCACCAACAACACCATGGGCACCACACAAAGGTCCTGGAAAATCAACGTGCCCACAATGAAGCGACCATGCGGTGCATTCAGTTCGCCTCGCTCCGACAATGCGCGCAACACGATGGCCGTGCTACTCAGCGCCACCACAAATCCATAAAAAACGGCCCTGTCCGCAGGCATACCAACCCAGATTGCGACTCCAAACACCGCTGCCGTTGTGGACGCCACCTGAAAGAACCCGCCCAGTGCCACTTGCCCGAAAATGTGGCGCATTCGCTCAAATGAAAACTCTAATCCGATGGTGAACAACAGGAATACTACGCCCACTTCGGCCAGTAATTCGATATTGTGCGCTTCAGAAACCAACCCCAGACCGTATGGCCCCAACAGCGCCCCAGCGGCCAGCAGCCCGGCCACCGTGGGCAACTTGAACCTGGACAGAAAGACCGTCACCCCCGCCCCGATGAGCGTGATGATGGCCAACTCTTTCAACATCGGAACATGACCCATACCCGCCCCCGCAACTCAGGCACTGACTCACTGGCATCCCTTTTTGCCGTATCAGAATCGCCGCCCAAACATACCCTGTCAAGGCCCCTGCGCCCTAAGCGCATGGGCTGCTTTTTGCGCGTTATGTGGAATTCGACTCCCCCGCGCCGGTTCTTTCTGCGCCAGTCGGTGCCACAAGACCCCACGCTCGTGGCTATGCGTGCGCGCTGGGGTTTACATTTGGCACGCATGGACTACCATGGTGCGATGTGCCCAAATCACGGGGAGGACGTTCATGTCCCGAGTTTCCACCGCCCTGTTCCTGACCATTGCCCTTTCTGCTGCCTGCTCTCCCGCTCCCAATCGGCCTGTTCCGGGCACCTTTGCCGGCCCGCTGTTTGATGTGGCCCGAGAATCTCCCGACTTATCCAAAGCCGTCGGTTTGCTGGAAGAGGGCGAGTGCGGACGAGCCATCGGTTTCCTTTCCGTGTACACCGGCCAGGACGCCACACCTCTGGTGCTGGACTACTTGCTGGCCCAAGCACACCTGTGCACAGCGGACTTCCTGAAGGCCGCTCACCACACCCACAAAGCCTGGGAAAATGCGGGAACCTATCAAAACGAGCTAACGACCCTGGCCGTGCGGGTCCTGGACGCCATCGCCCTGGAGGGCCGCACCCGAACCACCGCCGAGTTGGCCCAGGCTGCCTGGACCGTCGCACGCCTGGATATCCCCCTCAAGGCCAACCCCGCCATCCTGGCACTGGTCCGAGTTCACTCGGAACGACTGGCGGCCCGTGGGGAGCTCAAAGGCGCCTCCGAAGGCCTGCAAGCCATGCGTCGCATGGGCGCAACCCTGAAAGACTCGCTGTTGCTTGAAACCCTGGTCATGGCCCGCCTGGGCAAGATCGAGGAACTCAAAGCCCGCATCACGGCAGACAAAGCCCAACTTGGAAGCGACGCCGCCGAACTGCTGGCCGCTGCCGGGACCGAGGCCGAAAAGGCCTTTCGGGCCGATCTGGCCTCTTGGCTCTATCGACAGGCCATGGAGTCAGGCAGCAAGAACCAGTCGCTGGCCCTGGATATCGCTCGCACCGACTTGCAGATGGGCCAGTTCCCGCAGGCCTTGTTGTCCCTTCGTACCTATCTAAGTTCCGGTGGTGACGAACCCCAGAAAACCCGATTGATGAAAAGTGTCGAACTGCTGACCCGCTTTAATCGCTTCGCCGACGCCGGGCTGCTGCTCTCTGAAGCCGTTTCCAAATCGCCCGACGATTTCGATCTGGTTCTGGCGCTGGTCAACGTGGCAGCCAAACACCCTGAACTGGGCGACCCGCTCACTCTCTGGTCTGGCCACCTTGAAGCGGCCGGTTATGCCGAAGAGGCCGTCGTTCGGCTGGGCGACCACCTTTTGGAGTCCAGGCTTTGTGTCACCTTGACCCCGCTCTTTTCTAAGATGCAGGAGCAGAAACGATTGCCCTCCTGGTCCGCCTTCTACCTGGGTGCCTGCGAACTTCATGCAAAACAGGAAGCCAAGGCACAAACCCTGTTTCGCCAGGCCGCGGAAAAGGCCGCTTCCACCGGACCGGTCTATCGTCGAATTGCCGCGGAATACCGCAAGGCTGGCCGCATCGACCTTGGCATCGCCTGGTTGGAAAAGGCCCTGAAAGAGAAACCCAACCAGATCGACGCATTAATTTTGTTGGCTGACTTGAAGGAACAGCAGACTCCCCGATCGGGCGTGACCATGCTGGATCAGCAGGCACGCCAGTTAAAACCCACTTCCGATGGTGCGCTGGCCGTTGCAGCCTGGTTTGTCTCCAAACAAGAGTGGGCGCTGGCCACACCTTGGGCCACTACGGCGTCCGAGACGCTGGCCTCGGAGAAAGTTTGGGAAGGTTGGGCCGCCGTGGCCGAAATCCAGCTTCGTACCGGCAATGTGCCGGCCGCATGCAAATCCATGGCAAACGTCATGGATACTGCGCCGGACCGAACGGCCGCTGCCGGCAGGGTGCTGGCACTCACCGAAGGGGCCACACACCCCAAAGTGGCGTGTGCACGGGCCGCTGCGGTGGAAAGTCTGGGCTCCCCACTCACCATTGCTCCCGAGTGGCTCTCCGCCGGAACCCTTAGCGGAATGGTTTGTGGCAAACCCAGCCCCGATTTGATCCGAGCCTATCTTGCCTCGTTGAACAAGGGGCTTAAGCTGCTTCCTCTGTTGGAAGCGGCCGTGGACAAGGAAGCTGCGGCGACCCTGGTTGAAGTCGTTCAGGAACAATCGGCGTCCCTGGACCTGGGCACCGAAACGTGGGGACGTCTGGCCCTTCTGGCGGCCCGGCGAGGACTTCTGGGCAACACCTCGGGGTTCGTCACTCGGTTCCTGGCATCGCCCCCCATTCAAGTTAGCGTCATGCAGGATTTGGCCCAGACTCTGGCCCTTTACGGCGCCCGTGACGACGCCCGCAGAATCCTGGAATCCGCCTTCCGCCTCTCAAGCATCGACGAGCGTGAAGAGGTGGGCGTCACCTATGCGGCCTCCCTGCTCTCGCTGGGCAGAGAGGAAGAGGGGCTCAAGGTCATTCAGGACACCGTCGCCGGGGCCCCCTATCACGCCTCCGCCGCCGTGAAACTGGTCATGTTGCTGCTGGAATCCGGACGGCCGGCGTTTGCCCGCAGCGTGGCGCTTTCTGCACTGAAGAATCCCGGTGCTACCGCAGCCATCCTGGGCACTCTGCGGGACAAAGTCGTCCCCGAAGACCCCGCCCCAGGGTCCAAAGAAGAGGCCCTTATCAAGCTGCTCTCCAGTTTGTCGGCCGATCTGGTTGCCGACAGCGACCCCAGCGAGCGCCTGATTTACCTGGCGGTTTATGCGGGTTGGCTGGAGAAGGCCTCGCCCGAAGACGTTGTGGCTCAGCTTGAGCCCCTGACCACCACCGCCGGATTACGAAACGCTCTGGCCGATTCACTGTTGCGCTTTGGCTGGGCCGACGCCGCATTGCCGCTGCTGGAAACGGCCCTGAAGCAGACTCCCTCGGACATGACGCTGTTGCAGACCACCCTCTCGGCCATGCTCATGGATGCTCAGCTTCGTGGTAAACCTGTCGAGTCCCTTTATGACGACATCCGGGCACTGGTCAAACAGACCCTTCTGGCCCGAGAAAACAGCTCCGACGGCCAACAGACACTGGCCTTCTGGCTCAGTGACTACGGCATGAACTCGTTGTCCGCAGAGATGCTGACGAATCTCAAGGCCGCCGGCCGGCTCAGTCCCAAGACGCTGGTTCGGTTTGGGGGCGTGCTGCTGACGCTGAACCGAAAGGGCGAGGCCCTGGCCAACTTCGAAGAGGCCCTGACCCAATCCAACTGCGACCCCGACAACATGACCGAGGTCCATCGCCTGCTGGCCCGCGGAAGCAACCGGGTCGACGCCCTGAAACTGCTCACCGAGTGCGCTGCCAAGTACCCCAAAAGTGCCGGCCGCTGGTGGCTGGTTGCCAACCTGCTCCTGGATGAACCCGTGACCCCCGAACAGCGCGCTCCGGCTCTGGATGCCATCGACAAGGTCTTGAAGAACAAGCCCGACAAGCTTCCTGAAGTCATTGGTAAGCTGGCCGAAGGTGGCTTGACCACCCAGGCGCTGGAACTGGCCAAAGCGGGCGTCGAGAAAGGCCCCGTGACCGAGATTCTCCCCATTCTGGAGAGCATCTTTAATCCACTGGCCAAGCTTGGAAACGTCCAGGAAATGGAGCGTCTGGCCGGTGTGGCCGCTCGGCGCTTTGGAACCAGTTCCGAAAACCTCACGGGGCTGGCTTCGCTGCTCTTTGAGTATGAACTCTGGACCCCCGGGCTGGCATTACTGAAACAGGCCGCCAAGCCCGAAGAGCCCTCCACCATGGGTCTGCTGGGACTGCGAGAGATTGGGGCCGGCGACAAAGAGTCCGGTCTTAAACACATCTTTGCATGGCTGGACTCGGAACTGGACGGAGCCAAAGACCAGAACGATGGTCGAGTGCCCGAAGATGTCTCGAAGCTGCTGTACCTGCTGCACAGCTTCCTGGTGGACGGCGGCGACGACAAACTTGCCCAGGATCTGATTGCCCGCACCGTGAAACGTTATCCCCAGGACCCACGAGCCCGAATCACCCTTCTGGATCACCTGGCCATGGGCCCCAAAGAGGAGTTCTTCCAAGAGTGGGAGAAACTGACCGCATGTCCGTTGCCCGAAGCTGCCGAAATTCAGGGGCTGCAACCCCTTCTTTCCAGATTACGCCGCCTGGGACTGCTGGACCACGCTGTGGAACTCTTGCAGCGGGACTGGGACAACCGCAGAAACACCGAGACGCTGCCCTATCTGGTCCACGCTCTGGCGGCCCTTAGAAACCGAACCAACTTGTTGAGGGTCGTGGACGAGGCGCTCAGGACGCAGGCAGGTGACCCCTATCTGCTCTCTCAACTGGGCCAACTGCTGGTGGAACGGGATCTGGCCCCCGAAGCCGAGCCCCTGCTGTTGCAGGCGCTTCGTGTGGCACCCATGGATCCCGAACTGGTCACCACCATCCACCGGGCGTTGTGCCGGGCCTATGTGGCCATGAACGTCAAAGAGCGCCTGCGGGAAGTGCACCGCATGATCCTGCTGCAGCGCCCCGAAAATTGGGATCTGCGAGCGGCCATCGTCGCCAATCTGGCTGACTATGGCTACTACGCCGAAGCGGAACAGCAACTGCGATTCCTGCTGCTGGGAAAGGAAGACGTTCGGGACTCTTTTGAGAAACTCGTCCGCCTCTCTTCACTGCAAAACCGCCCGCAGGACGCTTGGAAGTTAATTCTGGTCGCCAGTTATGGCCTGCCCGACGCCGGGTTTGGAATGCTCTATCGATTCCTGCAAGGCGCCATGGAAGGGATGCAAACGGAATCGGCGTCCAATCTGGCCGACCGTCTCTATGCCATCAACCCCAACTGGGAAGCCGTGGCCTTCCTGACCGCCGAACAGGCCTTCTGGGCCGGCAAGAACGACCAGGCCATCAAACTGATCGAGGCCGTTGCTGCCGCTCGGCCAACCCCCACCAATCTGGCCGAAAACACCGACCTGTTTATCAAGTTCGGCCATTTGGGAAAGGCCATGCGCCTGGCCGACGCCCATCCCCAGGACGCAACCGTCCAGCGCAAGGTCGCCAAAGCCTGCTTCCTGGCACGCATGCCGGAACAGGGCAAAACCTATCTGGCCGCAGCGCTTAAAGCCGACTCGACATCCGGCGTACGCTTCTTGGAGCAGATGTTGATGTTTGTCCACCTTCTGCCCGCCGACGCTCGCGAGAAGGTCCTGGACAAGTCATGCTCCAACGGCCGCGGCCCCGCTGCCTGCCTGCTCTTTAAGGGCATCAGCCAGCTTGAATCCAGCAAGTTCGACGAGGCCGTGAAGACGTTTCTGGCAGCAGGCCAGGGAACCACCGCCAAATGGCCCATTTCGGTGGCGGCAATGAGAGCACTGCTTCGAGCGGGCCGCACTCAGGACGCATGGGAACTGCTGACCAAGGCTCGACACGGACTGCGCCTCAGAGACGTCAATTCTCAGCTCTTCACCGAACTGACCGACTTCGTCACCGTAGAGCAACCGCCCCAGGCCGTTGCCCAAGCCGCCATCGAACTCTTCTTGCGCTCCCTGGAGCCCACGCTGGCCCGTGAACCCGACG
>CAYTWV010000178.1:0-3872 GCA_964442235.1 uncultured Myxococcales bacterium
TTGGTTCCGGGGCCGGCGTCGGGAAGACGGGCCAACACCATGTGGATGATATTTTCGGAGAACTGCTGTTCGCCGGAGCTGATGAAGTTCTTGACGCCCGTGATCTTGTAGCGTCCATCGCCCATGGCCACGGCCTTGGCGCGGTTGGCGCCCACGTCGGAACCGGCTTGCGGCTCGGTCAGACACATGGTGCCCATCCAGTTCAGAGCATACATCTTCTCCAGGCACACTTTTTTCATCCAATCGGGACCGAAGTCCTCGATCAGGTGAGCCGCACCGATGGTGAGCATGGGGGTCAACGAGAGGCCGCAGTTGGCAGCGACCATGTATTCGTCAATGGCAGAACCCAGCACCAGGGGAGCTCCCTGGCCGCCGAATTCGGGGTTTTCCATCAATCCGGCCCAACCGTTCTCGCCCCAGGCCTTGAGCACCGAGCGAAACTCTTCGGGCATAAAGACTTTGCCGCCCTCGAACTTGCAGCCGACGGTGTCGCCCACTTCGTTGCTGGGGCTAAGCACCTGCTGGGCAAACTTCACGCCTTCGGTCAAAAAGACATCAATGGTGTCTTTCGTAAATTCCGAGTAGCGGGGGTTCTTGGCCAGTTCATGCATCTTAAGCTGTTCATAAAGAATGAATCGTGTATCTCTGAGATCAGCAAAAAGCTCACTCATGTGGTCCTCCGAATGTTTATAATAAAACCCAACACTAACTAGCGTCTGCTCTTCATCAGTTCGGTCATCTCGGGGATAACCTTGAAGAGGTCACCCACCAGGCCATAGTCCGCCACCTGGAAGATGGGGGCTTCTTCGTCCTTGTTGACGGCGACGATGACCTTGGAGTTCTTCATGCCAGCCAGGTGCTGGATGGCACCGGAGATTCCGAATGCGAAGTAGAGTTCGGGGGCGACGGACTTGCCGGTCTGGCCGATTTGTGCATCGTTTTCGATGAATTCGGCATCGACGGCGGCTCGGGTGGCTCCCAAGGCAGCATTAAAGATTTTGGCGAAGTCTTCGACCATCTTGAAGTTCTCTTTGGACTTCAAGCCACGTCCACCGGCGACCACAACCCTGGCCTCGGTCAATTCGGGGCGGTCAGAGACGTTTTGTTTGGCTTCGACGACCCGGGCTTTTACACGGGACATGTCGATGCTGACAGCCAGCGGGGCCACGGGGGAAGCGCCGCCCGAGGGGGCCGCTGCGCCGAAGTCCGTGGAGCGCACGGTCATGACATGGACGGGTCCATTGATCTGGACTTCGCCCAGGACGTTACCGGCCCACATGGGGCGGATGTAATTGTTTTCTTTGCCGAATCCGATGACGTCGCTGGCCATGCCGGTTTCCAGGCGAACGGCAACGCGAGGCATCAAATCCTTGCCAACGGACGTGGCAGCGCCCACCACATGGGTCGCCCCACAGGCTTTGGCAGCGCCGGCAACGGCCTGAGACCAGGCACCACCAAGATACGGTTCCAGCGCAGCGTCTTTGACCAGGTGAACGGTCTTGGCGCCGTACTCGAGCAGTTTCTGAGCGATGGGCTCGGGATTGCCACCGATGACCACGATGTCAAAGGTGCCGCCTTGGCGGGCGATGACTTCACGGGCGAACGTCACGGAAGAGAGAGTCGCCTTTTTGAGAACTCCGTTCTGATGTTCAGCAACGACTAAAATGTGCGCCATGGCTAACCTCCCTTAGATGACTCTGGCTTCGTTGGCCAGTTTGTCCATGAGTTCCTGCACCGTCTTGACCTTCACGCCGGCCTTACGGACGGGCGGGGAAGCCAAGGCAACGGTCTTGACCTTCAGCGTCGCGGCCACACCCAGATCGCCCAGAGAGAGCACTTCCAGGGGCTTGCGCTTGGCGGCAAGAATCATGGGCAGCTTGGGCAAACGAGGCTCGTTCAGTCGCAGGTCGGCGGAAACCACGGCAGGCAGTTCCATCTCGACGATTTCAGAGCCACCGTCCACTTCCCGGAGGGCGGTAAGCTTGGTCCCGTTGAGCTTCATGCCCGGTTTGTCCGAGGTCATGCCAGCAGAGCCTTCGGGGTGGGAGACGTTGGTCGCACATCCCAGGCCCAGGTACTCGGCCACAAGCTGAGTGACCTGATTGGAGTCCCCGTCAATGGCTTGTTTGCCCAGCAGAACCAGATCGGGCTTCTCTCGCTCGAACAGGCGGACCACAATTCGGGCCACCAGGTCGGAGTCGAGGTCTTCGTCTTTGGCGTCGACCCGGATTCCCCTGGCAGCGCCCATGGCCATGGCCTTGCGCAACTCGCCGTCGGCTTCCGTCGGTCCCACCATGAAGGCGATGACTTCGCCGCCATTGGCCGCCTGCAACCGAAGCGCCTCTTCAATGGCGTTCTCGCAGAACGGATTCAGCTTGTACTCCACCCCTTCCAGCTCGATGCCGCTCAAATCGGCCTTGAGCCGAATTCGGGCGTCCGGGTCGGTTACGCGCTTCGCACTTACAAGGATCTTCACGGCCCCCCTCCTTAAACAATCTGTGATTCGGTTTGCGGGTCGCCCCCCTCTTCGCGTGGAGGGTAGCCCAAAGCGTAAAGTATCAACCTGAATTTCGGGTGTCAAAGGCTTCTATGTGCATCGCGTCACAAAATTCGCTCCCTTAAGCTGTGAAGTTATTCACAACGCTACCAAAGGCCCACTACAAGCCTGCGAACCGCGCGTCATCCAGCGATTGACTCCGCGTCAAAGCGGTGTTACCAACGAGAGCAACGTTCGGCAATGGGGGGATGTCCGATTCTCGGGCAGACGACGTAGCGCACCGTTCCAAGGAGGCGAAGCTATGGAATTGAAGGGGATCTTTATGCTGCTGGCACTGGCCGTCACGCTGGGGTACTTCTCGTACAGCGTCTGGCTCAGAATGAAGCTCATGATGGCGGCGAAGCCGGATCTCACCCGCACGGACCAGATTGGGAAACGAATCTGGGACATGACGGTGGTGGCGTTTGCCCAATCCAAGATGTTTAAAGAGCCGTTGGCCGGCGCGATGCATGCGCTGATCTTCTGGGGCTTTCTGGTGCTGCTGTTCCGTAGCATTACCGTTGTGGGCCAGGCCTTTTCACCCACTTGGACCATTTTCTGGTTCTCGCATGGGCTGGAAAATGTGTACACGCTGGCCAAGGATCTGACCGAGGCCGTGGTGCTGTTGATGATCGTTGCGGCGTTTTTCCGTCGTTACATCATCCGTCCGTGGCGCATCACCCTTTCCTGGGACGCCAATCTGGTGTTGTCGCTGATCGGCACCCTGATGATCACCGACTTTCTGATGGATGGGGCAAAGTTTGCCCAGTTGGCTCAGGTGGGAATGGATCCCGCATTGGCGACCCATCTGACACGAGAGATGGCTTGGGCCCCGGTGGGCAAGGCCGTGGCCGGATTGTATGCTTCCATGGGGTTTGGGCCTGGCACGCTGGTAATCATCGAAGAAGTGACCTACTGGCTGCACGTGGGCGCCCTGTTCTTCTTCCTGAATTATCTGCCCTATTCCAAACACATGCACGTGCTGACGGCGATCCAGAATGTCTTTCTGCGCAATCTTCAGCCCGGCCACCCGATCAAGCCGATCAAAGACATCGAGAATCAAGAGACCTTTGGCGCCAGCAAACTGCAGGAATTCACCTGGAAGGACGTGCTGGACATCTATAGCTGCACCGAGTGCGGCCGTTGCATGATGAACTGCCCCACCACTCTTTCGGAAAAGACCTTGAAGCCCAAGGAACTGACCGAGCGCATGAAGCACTATGCGCCCAAGGTGAACAAGGTCGTCGGGGGCAAGATGAACGAAGAGGAGCTGGGCGAGACCCTGGTGGCCGGCGCGCAATGGAAGGCCATCTGGGACTGCACCACCTGCATGCCG
>CAYTWV010000178.1:3882-8346 GCA_964442235.1 uncultured Myxococcales bacterium
GAGGAAACCTGCACCATCAACATCGTGTACGTGGGGCGGATCACCGAGATGCGCCGGTACCTGATGCTGATGGAATCGAACATTCCCAAGGAACTGAATCTGACGATGAAGAACTTGGAGAACAAGTCGAATCCGTGGGGCCTGCCCATGTCCGACCGAGGCAAGTGGGCCATCGAGATGGGCGTGCCGACGTTTGCCGAAAAGCCCGACGCCGAGTACCTGTTCTATCTGGGATGTGCCGGTTCGTACGACGACCGCAGCATCAAGGTGGGCAAGGCTCTGGTGCAACTGCTTCGAGAAGCCAACGTCAGCTTCGCCGTCCTGGGTGAAGAAGAGGGCTGCTGCGGCGACCCTGCCCGCCGTGTCGGTCACGAATACCTGTTCCAGATGCAGGCCCAGGCGAACATCGAGACCTTCAAGGCCTACGGGATCAAGAAGATCATCACCACCTGCCCGCACGGGTATCAGGCCTTCAAGAACGAGTACTCGCAGTTCGGCGGCGTCTATGAAGTGCTTCACCACACCGAGTTGCTGGACAAGCTGATGAAGGAAGGCAAGTTGAAGCCGACCAAGGCCGTGGAAGCGAAGATCACCTTCCACGACTCGTGTTACCTTGGGCGCTACAACAACATCTACCAGCAGCCGCGCCAGATTCTGGACGCCATCCCCGGCATCCAGCGACACGAGATGGAACGGTCAGGGAAAAATGGCTTCTGCTGCGGTGGCGGCGGCGGCCGAGTCTGGATGGAAGAACACGACGGCAAACGCATCAATCAGATGCGCGTCGAGCAGGCCATGGAAGGCAACCCTGACACTCTGGTCAGTGCCTGCCCCTTCTGCCTGATGATGTTCAAGGACGGTATCAACGAGAAGGGTTTCGAAGAGAAACTGAAGGCCAAAGACATCGCCGAAATTCTGGCCGAATCCGTGCTCACAGCAAAGGCCGCACCGGCTGACCAGGCAGTGCCTACCGAGTAGCCCCCTACCCTGTCCGACACCCCAGGCCGCTTACTGCGGCAACCCCTTCAAAAAGAGCATCAACGCATCAAAATCGGGCTTGGCTCCCATGGCGAAGATCTTCTTGTAGACCAGCGTTCCGGTGCCATCGATCACAAGCAGAGCACGAGTGGTAACCATCAGCGACTCCGTAAAGATGCCAAGCATTTTGGAGACCCCTCCGATGGGGTTCGTGTCGCTAAGCAGAAGCTGCTGGTAGGTCTGCTCTTCAGCCCACAAAGCCAGCTTGCCCAAGTTGTCGGTGCTAAGTCCCACGGGCACGGTGTTCACGGCGATGAACTCGGCATAATGGTCGTTCACGTAGCAGGTTTGCCACTCACAGACGGCCGTTTTGGCTGCGGGGAACGAGCTGATGAGCACGTTCTTGCCTGCATAGGCCGACAAGGTGAATGTGGTTCCATCGTGGGCCTTGAGCGAGAAGTCCGGCACCTTGTCGCCCACTTCCAGCGGGAACTCCGCTACCACATCCTCTACCGTCAGGTCCGGGGCAGTCAGGTCCGCCAAAGCTGTGTCCTGGATGTCGTTTGCAGGCACATCCGGCGGATTAGAGTCGGCCGTCGCCAAGTCGGGCATGGAAGCCAGATCTTCTGCCAGACAAGCCCCATCGGCCAGCGGCGCTGTCGCACCGCAATCCGCCTCAGCGGGACCGTCCACGTCGGCCGTTTGCAAATCGCCAGGTGCACGCTGATCAACGGCGTCCTTCTTGGCCGAGGATTCACCCTGGTCACAAGCCGCAACCCCAACCAGCAATATCGAAGACAACAAGTAGATACCGAAACGATTCATGGCGGCCTCCGCAGGGGTCCGAGATACCCGGAAATCCGGATGGCGCGACGATAACAACGAATCCCCTGGAGTAAAGAGTCAGCGGCTGCCAGACAGGGGGGTGGCCGAGATGCGGGGGGTTCGCCGCTGGCTACTGGCAAGAGCCGTTGGGACTACCGGGGGTTCCGAACTTGCCCGCCGTACCGTAAGGGGCCGTGGAAGTGCACCAATTGGCCTTGGTGTCATTGGAAACCGAGTCCAGCTTGGAAGAGGCCAATTGGAACGAGGCCCCCTCGGTGACCCAAGTGGTGGTGAACGTCACTTCGTCAATGACCACACCCGAGCACTCTAACTTGAGCGTTTCTCCGTCATTGTTGAGTTGGATTCCCGAATACACATAGTCGGGTTGCAGACCGTAGTTAATTGCCGTATCGCCATTCATCGCCAACAGGACATAGCCCGTGGCCGGAACCAAAACCGACGAGGCGATGGTGTGACTTCCGGCCTTGTCTTTCAGCAGGCAAGCCGAGAGGTCCAGCGGTGCAGAGGTCGTGTTGTAGAACTCAACGAACTCCCCTTTGTCGGCCGAGCCAGCCACGGCTTTGGCCATGAATTCCGAGAAGATCACCTGACCCGCTGCGGTAGGAGTCCCCGAGGTTCCCTGGGTTACACATTGTCCCTGGCTGCATACTTTTCCTTGAGAAGCACAATTGGTGGTTTGCAGCGGATAGTCGCAAGAATAGGTATCGCCTGATGGAGTACACACACCGGTGGCCTGCGGGACCAGCAGCGTTGTGGCGTCCCCGCAAGACGCTGCCCCCGGGCTTGTGCAGGGGTTGGGGTCACAAGGATTGGAGACTTGCGAGCAAGCGGCATTGGCAGCACCCGGGGTGCCCAACAAGGCAGCAGTGCCGAAGCTTGAGGTACCCAAACACCAGTTGTCGAAGTTGTCGTTGTCGTCGGCATCAAAGAAGGCGGGGGCCAGTTGAATCGAGACTCCCTGTTTGACCCAGGTGCCCACGTAGACGACCGAATCAATGGTCAGACCGTTACACTTCAGAGAAATCTCATCGCCATCGTTGGCCAGCGAGAAGCCCGAATAGACGTAATTCGGCGTGATGCCATGGTTGACCGAGGAATCGCCACTTCGTGTGAGGACGGCGTATTTGCCGGGTCCCAGCAGCGTCGAGAGTGCAATTTTGTGGTTGTCGCTCTGGGCGTCGGCCAGATAACACCCATACAGGTCCAATTCAGAGTTGGTTGCGTTGTACAGTTCGATCCACTCGCCCTGGTCCGTACCGGCCTGGGACTTGGCCATGAACTCGGTAATCAGAATTTCGCCCACGGCATCGGGGCCGGGTTTGGGTTGTTCCACGGGGACACACTGGTTGTTCTGGCACGCCATTTCAGACAGGGAACACTTGACCTGGGTCGGGGTGTAGTCACAGGCATGAGAGCCCCCGACTGCGGTACATTTCCCAGGGTTGGGATAAAGGCTGAGGAGGTCGCCGGAGCAGGAATCCGCCGGTGGTGCCAAGCAGGGGTTAGGATCGCAGGGATTGGTTTGCTGGATACACGCCGATCCCTGGCACACTTTTCCGCTGGTTGCACAGTTGCTGGTCACAATGGTGTACTGGCACTGGGCCTGGCCTGCCACATTGGTGCACGAAGCGGGCATGGAATAGGTCAGAAGCGTCACCCCGTCTTCACCACATTCGGGCTGGGGCGGAGTGGTGCAAGGGTTGCTGCTGCACGGATCGCCGGTTCCGGAGACACACTTTCCCGCGGAGCACACGCTGTTTTGCAGAGCACAATCCACCACGTCGGCAGGGTACACACACGAGACTTTTCCCGCATTCAGGAAGCAGTCACCAGGCGACTGGTAGACCGTAAGCTTCAGCCCGTCCCCCGAGCAGGTGTTTTGGGGGGCTTGCAGGCATGGATTGGGCTCACACGTCGCTGACACCACGTCCGCAACAACGTCCGGGTTGCCTGCGGTGTCCCCATCGGAATCATTTTGCCCGTTCAGGTCCTGAAAAGGGTCCGCGTCCGGGTCCTCAAACCCCAAGTCCCAACTGGAATCAGGGGCAGTCACATCGTTGCCGGAAACCGAATCCGCAGCACACCCGCCCAAAACGGCAAGAGCAAAACCCAACACCCATCGACAACGTGCAAATGCCTTCATGTCCCATCCTCCACTGCCAACTTCGAGCCGAGGCAACACCGCTCGGGAAACTCGTCGAGTGTACTGTTCGGCGGACCTTTTGCGAACAGAAATGACTTCCGTACGGCGGCCACCCTCTGTATCGGGATTTTCGATCCAAAACTGGAGAAAATTGTGGCCAGGTATGCCGGTTCGGGACCGACATGGCACGGGATGGCGCATGGCGCATGGCGCATGGAATTAGGGACGCTGGCGATGGGGCGATTGCAGGGTCATAACCGATGCTGCAGTCGTGGCAAGGATGCGTTATCATGGGCCGTTGGACGCTGACGGCGTTCCGGTTCCCAACCCTTGCTGCTGGAGTCGACTATGATTTTGCAATCCCTGGCCCTGGCCCTGCACTGGGCCCGCGTGAAAGGCAGCATGGCGATCGTTATCGTCGGATGCCTGGTGGTGTGCGGGTGTTCTGATGGGGGGAAGCGGGGGGCGGACGTGTCGGACGTGTCGGACTTGTCGGA